>DATKKJ010000239.1 GCA_035543055.1 Terriglobales bacterium
GGCCCAGGGCACTCATACCTGGAAGCAGAACTCGTTCGATGACTTCGAAAAGGGCACGGCCAAGGGCGTAGCCATCACCAGCGACGGCCTGCTCCAACTGGCGCCGGCCTTCAAGGCCGTCTATACGACCCCTTCGACCTACGTGTGGGCGCTGGCGGCGGATGGCAGCGGGGCGGTCTATGCGGCCGCGGGCTCGCCGGCGCGGGTGTATCGCGTGACCCCGGATGGCAAGGCCGCGGTCATCTTCGAGCCCCGGGAGCTGCAGGTGCAGGCGCTGGTGGTGGACCGCAGCGGGCTGCTCTATGCCGCGACCTCCCCCGACGGCAAGGTGTACCGCATCGAGCACGGCGGCGCTGCCGGCAAGACGGCCGCCAAGACCGACCAGGAGACGCAGGCGGCCGTCGATGCCTCCTACAAGTCGAGCGTCTTCTTCGATCCCCAGACGAAGTACATCTGGGACCTGGCCATCGACCCGCAGGACCAGCTGTACATCGCCACCGGGGACCGCGGCGAGATCTACCGCGTGAACCGGGCCGGACAGGGAACGCTGTTCTTCAAGAGCGACGAGGCCCACATCCGGGTGCTGGGCTTCGACGCCAAGGGCAACCTGATCGCCGGCTCCGACGGCAGCGGGCTGGTGTACCGCATCTCGCCGGCGGGTGAGGCCTTCGTGCTCTACAGCGCGCCCAAGAAGGAGATCACGGCGCTGGCGGTGGACGCGGCGGGAAACATCTATGCGGCGGGAGTGGGCGAGAAGCGGACGGCGGCGCCGGTTCCGGGGCCGGCGGTGGCGCCGCCGCCCCAGCCCCAACCGCAGCCCGGCCCGCAGCCACCGAGCGGCGGGGCGCCGCCGCCGGTGAATCCGCCCGCGGCCGGTATGCCCATGCCGCGCTCGGCGGGGTCGGAGATCTACCGTATCGCCCCCGATGGCTCGCCGCGCCGCATCTGGTGGTCGGTCGAAGACATCGTCTATGCCCTGGGCTTCGATGAGCAAGGGCGGCTGCTGGCGGGCACCGGCAACAAGGGCCGGATCTATCTGGTCCAGAACGAACGCAGCTTCACCGACCTGCTGAAGGCCAGCGCCACCCAGGTGACGGCCTTCGCCAAGGCCCCGGGCGGCGGGCTGTACGCCTCCACCTCGAACCTGGGCAAGATCTTTTCCATCGGAGTGGCGCCCGAGGCGGAGGGCAGCTACGAGAGCGACGTCTTCGACGCCCGCATCTTCTCGCGCTGGGGCCGGGTCGAGAGCCGCGGCCAGGGACGCTACGAGATCGATCTGCGCAGCGGCAACGTGGACAACCCCGACCGCAACTGGAGCCCCTGGAAGCGGGTCGATCCCGAGACCGGGGAGGCCGACGTCCCCGCCGCCCGCTTCATCCAGTGGAAGGCGGTGCTGCGTCCCGCGGCTCAACCCACCGCGGTGGACAGCGTGCTGCTGAATTATCGGCCGAATAACGTGGCCCCGGTGATCGACGACGTTGCGGTGCAGGTGGGCTGGCGCTTCCAGCCCATGCCCAAGCCGCCGGAAGGCGCGCAGGGCGGGCAACGATTCGCCATGGTCCCAGCCGGGGTGCGCGACCGCGACGCGGTCTCGGTGCGCTGGGTGGCGCACGACGACAACGACGACGAGCTCGTCTATTCCCTCTACTACCGCGGCAACGGCGAGAGCCGCTGGAAGCTGCTGAAGGACAAGATCACCGATACCTACTACACGCTGGATGGCGGGCTGCTCCCCGACGGCGGCTACACCATCCGGGTGGTCGCCTCCGACGCGCCCTCGCATCCCGCCGACGAGGCGCTGAGCGACGCGCGGGAGAGCGCCCGCTTCGAGGTGGACAACACGCCGCCGCGCATCGATGACCTGCACGCCTCCGGCGAGGGCGGACAGGTGCACATCACCTTCCGCGCCCGCGACAGCTTCTCCCCCATCAGCCATGCGGAGTGCTCCATCGACGCCGGCGAGTGGCAATTCATCGAGCCGGTGGGCAAGATCTCCGATTCCCTGGTGGAGAATTACGATTTTGCGCTGCCCTTGCCCTCCAATGCGCCGCCAGCGCCAGCGTCCGGGGGGAAGAAGACTGACCGGCCCGCCGCCGAGGCGCCGGGGGAACACGTGGTGGTGGTACGGGCCTACGACCGCTTCGAGAACATGGGTGCGGCGAAGACCATCGTCACCTCAGCGCGGAAGTAGATTTCCCACACGAGCAAATTGCCTCGTGTGGGCACCCGGCGACCACCCAACTGCAGGGCTGACGCCCTGCTCCACCCGCCCGGGCTGGCTTTGGCAAAAGAAAAACGCGGCCGGATTCGGCCGGCCTTGGCTTCGGGCCGCTCGCGGGCGAGCGGGCTACAACTCCTTTCGGCCGCAGCTACAATCCTCCTGGTGAGGGGAACCCTCGAGAACATCGGTTGGCTGCTGGGATGCGTGTACTCCACCATCCCCGCCTATTGGCTGCTGGTGCACCCCTTCGCTGATCTGTGGCGCAAGCGTAAAACCTCGCTCAAGCACGTGGGATGGGTGTGGCCGCTGCTGTGGGTGGTGGCTGGCGCGGTGACGGCCCGATGGCGGCACCAGGTCCTATACCGCGAGCCATGGACCTGGATCCCGGGCGTGGCCCTGATCGCGACCGCGATGTACGTCTATTCCCGCGCCCGCCGTGACTTCTCCGATGATCAGGTGCTGGGCCGCTCCGAACTCGAGCCGGACAAGCACGAACAACGACTGGTGACCGAGGGCATCCGGGCGCGCGTCCGCCATCCTTATTATCTGGCGCACCTGTTGCACCTTTCGGGGTGGGCCCTGGGAACCGGCTCGGCGGCGGTGTGGATGCTGGAGGCATTCGCCATCGTGACCGGCGCGGTGATGCTGCCCCTGGAAGAGCGGGAACTGGTGCGCCGCTTCGGAGACGAGTACCGCGAATATCAGCGCCGCGTACCCTGCCTTTTCCCTTTCTAAGCCAGCGACTAGCGACCAGCGACTAGCGACCTATAGAATTTGAGGCGCTTAGCGGGCGTGACGCTGAGCGCAACGAAGCGGGGAGTCCGCTGCCGAAATCCCGAGCAAAGCGAGGGACCTCCAGAGCGTGAAGTTCGAACTCTTCGTAGCATCCAGATATCTGCGCGCCAAGCGCCGCCAGGCGGTTATCAGCGTCATCACCGCCATCTCCATCCTGGGGGTGGCGGCGGGCGTGGCCTCGCTCATCGTCGCCCTCGCCATCAACAACGGCTTTCGCCAGGACCTGCAGGAACGGCTGCTGGGCTCGACCGCCCACGTGCAACTGATGCGGGTGGAGAGCGACGGCATCCGCGACTGGCGCGCCCTGCTGGCGCGGCTGGAGAAGCAGCCGCACGTCACCGCAGTCTCGCCCGCCATCTATGAGCAGGTGCTGGTTTCGCGGGGGGCGCGGGCCAAGGGCGCGGTGCTGAAAGGCGTGCTCCCCGAATATGAGAACAAGGTCAGCGAGATCCTGCGCTCGGTGAAATTCGGGTCGGCGGAGGCGTTGGAAGAGAAGGCCGCGGGTGGCCCGCTCGAGGGCGAGCGGACTACAAGATCTCCTGATACCCCCGACGCGCTCTCCCGGCCGCAGCAGATGCCGCCCATCATCCTGGGCAAGGACATGGCCGACGACCTGGGCGCCACGGTCGGCTCGGTGGTGCTGGTCACCTCGCCGCAGGGCGAGCTCACGCCCTTCGGCATCGTCCCGAAATATGTGCGCTTCCGGGTGGCCGGGATCTTCAAGTCCGGTTTCTACGATTACGACACCACCTGGGCGTTCACCCGCCTCTCCGATGCGCAAAGGCTGTTCGGCCTGGGCGACGTGATCTCGGTGATCGAGCTCAAGGTGGACGACATCTACCGCGCCGCCGACATCGGGCACGACCTCGAGCGCGCCGCCGGCAAGGGCTTCATGGCCTCAAACTGGATGGAGCAGAACCGCGCCCTGTTCCGCGCCCTGAAGCTGGAGCGGGTGGTGACCTTCATCACCATCGGCTTGATCGTGCTGGTGGCGGCGCTGAACATCCTGATCTCGCTCATCATGATGGTGATGGAGAAGACCCGTGACATCGCGGTGCTGATGTCGATGGGGGCCAAGCACCGCCAGGTGCGCCGCATCTTCATCGCCCAGGGGGTGCTGATCGGGGTGATCGGCACGGTGCTGGGGCTGGCGCTGGGATATGCGCTCTCCTGGGCCGGCGGCCACTACCGGCTGGTGTCGCTCTCTCCGGAGGTGTACTCCATCGATTACGTGCCCTTCTCGCCCCGCGCGCTCGACGGGGTGATCGTGGCCGCGGTAGCGCTGGCCATCTCGTGCGTGGCCACGGTGTATCCCTCGTGGTCGGCCTCCCGCATCCTGCCCGCGGAAGCCCTGCGCTACGAGTGATTTTGCCTACCAAAATCTGGATTCTCTTCATCTGCAAAATTGTGCACATTTGCGCGCAGTCTGATGGATACTTTGGTAACCGCCCCCGAGGCTAAGTCGTTGGAACATCAGGGATGGGATGGTGTTCCAATGGGGTAGGAGGTGGCCCTTGGCGTGCACCTTGAAGAGGCGACAATTGGCTCCCGACCCATCGCAGGACGAAGTGATGTGACCTTGGAGAAGGCCACTGCATCCAATGGAAGAGACAGAGATGCTTCGGGTCGAGGGTTTGAAGAAGGTTTTCCGGTCCGGGCAGTCGGATCTGGTGCTCTTTGAAAACTTGTCCTTCCGGGTACGGAAGGGAGAGATGCTAGGTATCGTCGGTGAGTCCGGAACCGGGAAAAGCACCTTGCTGCACCTGCTCGGAGCGCTTGATAGGCCTTCCGAAGGTGACGTATACTTCGGCGCAATGAGGTTGCGGTTGCTCTCCGATGACGATGCAGCGGAGTTTCGCAACCGCGAGATCGGGTTCGTTTGGCAGTTCCATTATTTGCTTCCGGAGTTCACGGCTCTGGAGAACGTGGCCCTGCCGCTGATGCTGCGGGGAGTGGCCAGGCGGGAGTCGGGTGAGGAGGCTGCCCGCTGGTTGCGCGAAGTCGGGTTGGCCGACCGAGCACACCATCGTTCCGGGGAACTGTCGGGCGGCGAACAACAACGCGTGGCACTGGCCAGGGCCCTGGTGACTCGGCCGAAGTTGCTGATGGCGGACGAACCCACGGGCGACCTGGACGGCCGAACGGCCCACATGGTGTTTGAACTGATTTCCCGTCTACATCGCGACCACCAACTGACCTCCCTTATCGTTACGCATAACCTTGAGTTTGCCCGCCGCTGTGACCGAGTGTTACGGCTGGGGGGCGGACGTGTCGAGGAGGTCGCTCCGCAGTCGCTGCCCGCGTAGGGCGCGGCGGAGGTGGCGCAGGAAGGACGGGAATCGTCCACAGAAGTGGACGGCAGGATTGTCCGGCGCCGGACCGCGGCCCGCTCCCCAGCTACGGGCGGCGTGACGAAGGCGGCGGGCTGAAGGCTTTTAGGGAGAGGGACTATGTTCGAACGGTACACGGAGAAGGCTCGACGCGTCATCTTCTTCGCGCGCTATGAAGCAAGCCAGTTCGGCTCGCCGTACATCGAGACCGAACACTTGCTGCTGGGGCTGCTGCGCGAAGACAAGGCCCTGACCAACCGGTTCCTGCGCTCGCATGCTTCGGTGGAGTCCATCCGCAAGCAGATCGAGGGCCATACCACGATCCGCGAGAAGGTCTCCACCTCGGTCGATCTCCCTCTCTCGAACGAGTGCAAGCGGGTGCTGGCCTATGCCGCCGAGGAGGCGGAGCGGCTGGGGCACAAGCACATCGGCACCGAGCACCTGCTGCTGGGCCTGCTGCGCGAGGAGAAGTGCTTCGCCGCCGAGATCCTGCACGAGCGCGGGCTGCGCCTGTCCACCATCCGCGAAGAACTGGCGCGCACCACGCAGGAGAAAGCGCAGCCGCAGCGCAGCCGCGAATCCTCCCTGCTCAGCGAATTCAGCCGCGACCTGACCCAGGCCGCCATGGACAACCAGCTCGACCCGCTGGTGGGGCGGGAGCAGGAGCTGGAGCGGGTGGTGCAGATCCTGTGCCGGCGCACCAAGAACAATCCGGTGCTCATCGGCGAGCCCGGCACCGGCAAGACCGCCATCGTGGAAGGCCTGGCACAGCGCATCGCCGACGGCGACGTGCCCACCTTCTTGGCCGACAAGCGCATCCTGGCTCTTGACCTGTCGCTGATCGTGGCCGGCACCAAGTACCGCGGCCAGTTCGAAGAGCGCCTGAAGACCATCATGAAGGAGCTGATGGAGAACCAGAACTCCATCATCTTCATCGACGAGCTGCACACCCTGGTGGGGGCGGGCTCGGCCGAGGGCTCGCTGGACGCCGCCAACATCCTGAAGCCGGCGCTGTCGCGGGGCGAGATCCAGTGCATCGGCGCCACCACCCCGGGGGAATACCGCAAGTCGATCGAGAAAGACCGCTCCCTGGAGCGGCGCTTCCAATCGGTGAAGGTGGGGCCGCCCACGGAGGCGGAGGCGGTGAAGATCCTGAAGGGGATCAAGGACCGCTACGAGAAGTTCCACGCGGTCACCTACACCGACGAGTCGCTGGACTTCGCGGTCTACCATTCGAACCGCTACATCCCCGACCGCTTCCTGCCCGACAAGGCCATCGACCTGATCGACGAGGCGGGGGCGCGGGTGAAGCTGCGCCAGACCTCGCTGCCGGACGAGATCACCGAGGTGCAGAAGCGCATCAAGTTCATTGTCCACCGCATGGAGAACGCCATCGCGAACCACGAGTTCGAGAAGGCGCGCTTCTACTCCGACGAGGAGCGCAAGGAGCGCGAGAACCTGCGCGCCCTGCGGGAGAAGCACCATCTGGACGAATCGGCCACCGGGGTGGTCGGCCGCGAGGACATCGAAGACGTGGTCAGCCGCTGGACCGGAGTGCCGGTGAGCTCGATCAAGGAAGAAGAGACCCAGAAGCTGCTGCGCATCGAAGAGGAGCTGCACAAGCGGGTGATCTCGCAGGACAAGGCGATCATCGCGCTGGCCCGCGCTATCCGCCGCTCGCGCGCCGGCCTGAAGAACCCCAACCGGCCGGTGGGCTCGTTCCTGTTCCTCGGCCCCACCGGCGTGGGCAAGACCGAAGTGGCACGCACCCTGGCCGAGTTCCTGTTCGGCAGCGAGAAGTCGCTGATCCGCTTCGACATGTCGGAATTCATGGAGAAGCACTCGGTCAGCAAGCTGATCGGCTCGCCCCCGGGATACGTGGGCTACGAGGAAGGCGGGCAGCTCACCGAGCGGGTGAAGCGCGCTCCCTACTCGGTCGTCCTGCTGGACGAGATCGAGAAGGCGCACCCCGACGTGTTCAACATCTTGCTCCAGGTCTTTGAGGACGGCCAGTTGACCGACGGCCTGGGCAATACGGTCGACTTCAAGAACATCATCCTCATCATGACCTCGAACATCGGGGCCCGGCACCTGATCAAGCGCACCGGCCTGGGCTTCGCTTCGGAGAAGGAAGAGGTCATCTCCGACAAGGTCGAGGAGATGGTGAAGGGAGAGGTGAAGCGCACCTTCAATCCTGAATTCCTGAACCGGCTGGACGAGGTCATCCTGTTCAACGCTCTGACCGAGCAGGACCTGATCCAGATCGTGGAGCTGCTGGTCAGCCAGTTGAACAACAACCTGGCGCAGAAGCACATCACCATCACCGTGACCGAGCAGGCGCGCAAGTGGATCCTGGACAAGACCATCACCGACCGCAGCTACGGGGCGCGCCCGCTGCGCCGGGCCCTGCAGAAGTACATCGAGGACCCGCTGTCGGAGGCGCTCATCCAGGGCACCATCTCCACCCGCCCGGCCTTCCTCGAGGTGTACCTCGAGGGCGACCGCCTCTTCTACCGCCAGGTCGGCGAGGGCGAGGAGAAGCACGAGGGCGTGCTGCTGTACAGCTAGCCGCTAGCCATCAGCCGTCAGGGAAACCTGGCGGCTGATTTGTTCTTGAACCTGGTTGCAAGAGCGGCATTGTACTAGCGTACCTTCCGGGTTACTACGCTCTTAATCGAGAGCGTTACCTTTTCGTCATAGAATCGCCTCATCCTGGGCCTTGAGGGAGATTCACGTGGCTGGCATGTTCCGGTATTCGCTGATCGCATTGTTCTTTCTGTCTCTACCCGTAGCCGGGCAGGACGCCGCCACCCCCACGTCGCCGGTAGGACTGCCGGTGGATTGGAGCTTCCGGCACCTGATCCACGGCCGGCCCTGGACGGGTCCGACCGAGGCCACAGCCCGGCGCGAACCTCGCGTGCTCTACGACTGGATGAAGCGGCAGCAGGTTCGCAGTCCGTCCAGCGCCGGAGTACTCAAGCGGAAGACCAAGTTCGGGAACCGTGTGGACTGGAACTTCACTCTGGGCGCGGGGAAGGTGGCGAACAACATGGCGCCGGCGAAATACACCTTCAACGTCACCGCCACGCCCAGCTGCAGCAGCGACTATGTGGTCTTTGCATTGGATACGGCAGGCAGTTCATCGCAGCCGAACCTGGTGCGGTTCAATAATCTCTACTCGGAGCCGGGAGGCACGGGCTTCTGCACGGGCGCGACGGGCCCTTCGGTCCTGTCCGCCTACAACATCACCAGCACCGCCACCAACGGCGCCATCCTCACTTCCCCAGCAATCTCCCTCGACGGCACTCAGGTCGCCTTCATCGAGACCATCTCCAGCCCCATCGTGACCTCCGTCTTCCATGTGCTGAAGTGGGGCACCACCGGCTCCAACGGAAGCTTTGATACCGGCACGAACACCTACACCGCCGCCGTGCCCGGCAGCTCGAACAACGCGACGATGAGCACGCTGCAATTCAGTTCGTCCACCACCACGTTCTCCTCACCCTGGATCGACTACCACAATAACGTGGCGTACTTCGGGGATGACAACGGGAAGCTCTACAAGACGACATGCGCATTCAACTGCGCTACCCCGCCCGCCATCGTACCCGGCTGGTCCGGGGGATTCGGCCCAGGGCTCCAGATCGCCCCTGCAGGGGTCAAGCTTGGCTCTCCGGTGGTGGATTCGACCAGCAACAAGCTCTTCGTGGGAGGAAGCGACGGCAACCTGTATGGAGTGAATCTGGCAGTGTGCCCTCCCACCTGCCCGGGAATGTCACCCGGCAGCGTGGCGGTGGGTTCAGCGAATACCTTCGGCGGCGTCCTGGACGCTCCGATGGTGGACGTTACTTTCGGGACGGTTTTCGCCTTCGCCGGTGACAACGGCTCCGGCGCCGGCATCGTCCTGCAGACCAACACCAGCCTCGCCTTGAGTCCTTCGAACATCAACGTGCCCATGGGCAACGCCGCCTTCAACATCCCTGACGGCACCTTCGACGACGCCTACTACACCAACACCCTCGGCAGCGCGACGGCGGTTGGGCACCTGTACACCTGCGGGTCGCAGGGCGGCAGCGGCCAGCCCGCGCTGTACACCATCCCCTTCACCAATACCGGTACGCTGAGTACCAGCAATCCGCCCAAGATGGGCTCCGGGAGCCACCAGAACATCCCCGGCAATTCCGGCATCGGGTGCTCCCCGCTGGTCGAGTTGAAGAACGGGGCCACCGACCGGCTGTTCTTCAGCCAGTCGCAGGTGCCGTCAACAAAGTGCACCACTGCCACGCCGGTGGACGGCTGCATGTTCATGTACGACATCACCAGCGGCACCCCCACGGGCCCCACCACGGCAGTCGAGAACAACGGCACCAGCGGGATCATCGTGGACAACACTTCGGCGAATGCGCAGGCGTCGAGCATCTATTTCAGCAACCAGGGGACTGCCAGCTGCACCATCGGGGCGGCTACTCCGGCCTACTGCGCCATCAAGCTCACCCAGTCAGCCTTGCAGTGAGCGGCGTGAGAATGCGGCAAAGGCGCGGCTCAGGCCGCGCCTTTGCTTTCCGCGTCGGGGCGATCAGGCGTGGAACTCGTGCCCGACGGTAAGCACCGGGCAGGGCGCCGCGCAGACCACCTTGTAGGCGATCCCGGTCGTCAGGTGGGTGGCCAGCGGCATGGGCCGCTTGACCCCGAGGACGACGATATCGGCGTCCAGCTTGCGGGCATGCTCGACGATGATCTCCGGCACGTCGCCGATCTCCACCAGGAACTCCGGGTGGGTGGTCAGTTGGGCGTCGGAGGGGACCATCTTGCGCAGTTCCGCTTCGTTATAGGCGAGCGTTTCGGCGCGGCTCAGGGTGGGCATGGCGCCGGGCTCGGGCTCCGGCAGCACCGGAGATGGCTCTGGCGAGACGTGGAGCAGCGTCATCTTGGCGTGGTGCTCCTCCGCCAGGGAGAGGGCGTACGGCAGACCGTGCCTGGTCTCTTCGCCAAAGTCGGTCGCGTACAGGATGTGGCGCAGCTCACCCTCTTTGATCCTGTGGGTGACGTGCGGCCCGATGGTCAGGACGGGGCAGGTCGCGTGGCGGAAGACGTCTTCCGCGACCGAGCCCATCAACAGCTTGTCGATCCCCTTGCGGCCGTGAGTGCCCAGCACGATCAGGTCGATGTGGTGCATCCGCACCATCTCTTTCAGCACATGCGCGATATCGCCCTGCTCGATGCACTCCTTGTGCGGCACTTTCTTCAGGACGTCGGAGGAGGCCAGCGAGCGCATCCTCGCGCTCGCCGCCTGCGCCGGCGGAAGCGGGTCGGCCGGCAGCATGTCGAAGGGGATCGACGGCACGACGTTCACCAGGTAAAGCGTGGACCCATAGCGATGCGCCAATCCTGCCGCAAAGGGCAGGGCGGCATCGGAGAAGGATGAAAAGTCAGTTGCGAGGAGGATATTCTGGATTGCGACGCGGGTTGGAATACCGACAGTGGCCATCTGGCACCTCCTTGCTGTGACTGCTGGAAAGGGGCGCGACCCGCTCGTCGACTGAATGGCTTGGCTTACATCGTGCGGGCCGCAGGATTGCGTGACGGCACGCAGCACAAAATAATCCACTCTCAGCCTAGTCCTGCTTTCGTGGCGAGGGTAGGACGCCGGTCACGCCTCCGGGTGACGGTCCCTGATCTGATCTGTCAGTCTTCTTGCCAAGTCCCCGCCCCTTTTCCGGAATCGGGACGGTCATTGCCGGGGGAACGCCGCCCGGGTGGACGGGTGCTCGGGAAGATGTGGGGATCAACGCGTGCGGCGGTTGAGCGAGGCCGCCGAGCGCCGGCGCTAGGACGCGGTCCTCCGCACCCTTTCCGGCCGCCGCGGGCCGATGGCCAGGGTATTCAAGACCTCCGCCAGCAATGGTCCCGCCTCGCGCAAGATGTTGCGATGGTGCACGGACAGATCGCGCAGGGTGCGTTCGCCCTTGGCGGTCAGGCGGATGAATACCTGGCGCTGGTCGGAGGTGCCGCGCAACCGGCGCACCAGGCCGCGCTGCACCGAACGGTCCACCAGTTCGACCGCGCTGTGATGCTGCAATTGAAGCCGCTCGGCCAGGGTCCCGATGGTCGGCATACGGTCTTCCGGCAATCCCTTGATGGCCAGCAACAACTGGTGCTGCTGCGGCTCAAGTCCCGCGGCCCGAGCGGCCTCTTCGCTGAACCGCAGGAAGCGGCGGATCTGGTAGCGCAGCTCCGCCAGGGCGGGGTAATCGATGGATTTGCCTTGGTTGCCCACCGTTCTGGAATATAACCAATCGGGCACTCAAAGTACACGGCAGAAATCTGGAACCCTGCGGATGCGGACCGGGTGGCCCCCGACCTCGGCTCCCGTCCTGCTACAATCGCCGGTTCCCCCTGATATCAGAGCGCGGGCTGTGCCTGCCCCAGGAGAGAGGGACCTTGATCGCACGGTACACCCGGCCCGAGATGGGCCGCATCTGGAGTGATGACAACAAGTTCCGCATGTGGCTGGAGGTCGAGGTGGCGGCCAGCGAGGCCTTGGCGGAAGCCGGCGTCGTACCCGAAGCGGCGGCCCGCGCCCTCCGCGAGAAGGGACCCGGGTTCGGCGTCGAGCGCATCCACGCGATCGAGGCCGAGGTCAAGCACGACGTCATCGCCTTCACCCAGGCGGTGGCCGAGAAGGTGGGCTCGCCCCATTCCCGCTGGCTGCATTACGGCCTGACCTCCAACGACGTGGTCGATACCGCCCAGGCCCTGCAGTTGCGCGAGGCCTCGAAGATCATTTTCGAAGACCTGCTGCGCCTGGCCGAGGTGCTGAAGCGCCGCGCCTTCGAGTTCCGTCACACACCACAGATCGGACGCACCCACGGCATCCATGCCGAGCCCATCACCTTCGGCCTGAAGCTGGCCAACTGGTATGCCGAGGTGGAGCGCAATATCGCCCGCTTCGACCGGGCCGCCGAGGAGATGCGGGTGGGCAAGCTGTCCGGGGCCGTGGGCAACTTCTCCCACATGGACCCTGACATGGAGGCGAAGATCCTGGTGCGGCTGCGGCTGCGCCCCGCGCCCATCTCCTCGCAGGTCGTCCAGCGCGACCGCCACGCCTACTACGTGGCCACGCTGGCGGTGATCGCCTGCACCCTGGACAAGATCGCCACCGAGATCCGGCACCTGCAGCGCACCGAGGTGCGCGAGGCCGAGGAGTACTTCAGCGAGAAGCAGAAAGGCTCCTCCGCCATGCCGCACAAGCGGAACCCAGTGACCTGCGAGCAGATCAGCGGGCTGGCGCGGGTGGTCCGGGCCAATGCCCAGGCCGGGTTCGAGAACGTCGCCCTGTGGCACGAGCGCGACATCTCCCATTCGTCGGTCGAGCGGGTCATCCTTCCGGATTCCACCATCCTGGCGGATTACATGCTCAACAAGACCACCGACCTCATCGATCGCTTGCTGGTCTACCCCGACCGGATGCTGCGGAACCTGGAAAGCACGCGCGGGCTGGTCTTCAGCGGCCAGCTCCTGCTTGACCTGGCCGAGGCCGGCATGCTGCGCGAAGACGCTTACCGCCTGGTGCAGAAGAACGCCATGCGCGCCTGGAACGAGGGGCTGGATTTCCGCGAGCTGGTGCAGCAGGAACCGGAGATCCGCAAGCGCGTCCCCGCCAAGACCCTCGACCACGCCTTCGACCTGCGGCGCCAGCTGCGCAACGTGGACAAGATCTTCGTCCGCGTCTTTGGCAGCGACGCGGACGCGGGGGTTTCCCCAAAGCCCCACTCAAAGGAAAGGAAGCCGGCACGAAAGCGGCGCTAGCCGGCCGCGCCTTCGCCCCGCACCGTGCGCACCTCCCGCCATTGCAGCGCGCTCACGTCCAGGCCGTACTTCTTGCGCACGTACTCGACGACGTAGCGCTTGGCGGCGTCGAGCGAGCGCTCGAACCGGTCGGTGACGGCCGCCTTCTTTTCTTGCAGGTCGAAGACCGTGATGCGCCAGCGCGCGGTGTGGTCGAAGGTCAGCGAGAGGGCCAGACTGGGCTGGTCGGTGAGAGCGAGAACACAGTCCCCGGGGAAATAATGCGGCGCCATGGCGTCCCCCACAAGCTGGTGAGCACTTCCTGACCGTACGGCGGAAGGGATGCGAAATTCTGCACATCCCGGGCCCGGATTTCAAGTCTCCCGGCGCCATTTTCCGCGGCGGGGGCGTGATACCATCGAGCTAAGTCCGGGATGAACGCCGACATCGTCCACATCGCATTCCAGGTGGTCGTTTTCCTGTTCGCCATCAGCGTGCACGAGTCCGCGCACGCCTGGACCGCCAACCGGTACGGGGACCCTACGGCGCGCCTGCTGGGCCGCATCACCCTCAATCCCATCCACCACATCGACCCCATCGGAACCGTGCTGCTGCCGTTGGCTGCGATGATCTATCACTTTCCGATGATCGGATGGGCCAAGCCGACGCCGGTAAACCCGCGCAACTTCGGGCGCAATTACGTGCGGGCCGACATCATGACCTCGGTCGCCGGGCCGGTCAGCAATCTTCTGGTCGCGACAGGGTCGGTCCTCGTGCTGGCCGTCGTGCTCCGCGCACAAGCCGTGCTGGGACCTGCGGCTGAGCCCTTGTTCATCCTTTTCTACTCGGCGCTGCAGATCAATGTCCTGCTGGCGGTCTTCAACATGATCCCCATTCCGCCTTTGGACGGCAGCCACGTGCTCCGACACTTCCTCTCCGGAACGGCGCTCGCGCTTTACGACCGGATCGGGGTATTTGGTTTATTGTTTTTCTTCTTTCTGGGCGGGAGAATCATTTCCGTCCTTATGGCTCCTTTCATGGCCTTTTTTGCGTACCTTCTGGTACTGATCTCACGATGACCTCCGCGACCAAGAAACGTGTGCTCAGCGGCATGCGTCCCACTGGCCGGCTGCACCTGGGAAACTACCTGGGGGCGCTCGCGAACTGGGTCAAGCTCCAGGACCGGTACGAGTGTTTCTTCTTCATCGCCGACTGGCACGCTCTGACCACCGACTACGCCGACACTTCACGGGTGAAGACCGCCTGCATCGAGGTGATGCTCGACTACCTGGCGGCCGGGCTCGACCCCGAGCGGTCCACGCTCTTCATCCAGTCGCACGTGCCGCAGCACGCCGAACTCCACCTGCTCTTCTCTCTGGTCACGCCCTTGGGATGGCTGGAGCGCGTCCCCACCTACAAGGAGCAGAAGGAGAACATCAAGGGCAAGGACCTGGGGACGTACGGCTTCCTCGGCTACCCGGTGCTGCAGTCGGCCGACATCCTGATCTACCAGGCGGATCTCGTGCCCGTGGGCGAGGACCAGGCGGCGCACGTCGAGATCACCCGCGAGATCGCCCGGCGCTTCAACAGCTTCTACCAGTACCAGGGACGCGACGTCTTCCCTGAGCCGGGAACGCTGCTGACGGAGGCCAAGAAGGTCCCCGGCACCGACGGCCGCAAGATGTCGAAGTCGTACGGCAACACCATCCTGATGAGCGAGCCCGAGCCCGAGCTGCGGGCCAAGCTCAAGACCATGGTGACCGACCCGGCGCGGGTGCGCCGCAGCGACCCCGGAGACCCCGACAAGTGCCCGGTCGGTGACCTGCACAAGATCTTCAGCTCCAAGGAAACGCTGAACAAGGTCTACGCGGGTTGCCGCAGCGCCGGCATCGGCTGCATCGAGTGCAAGGGCTGGGCGGCCGACGCCATCGTCGCCCACCTGGCACCCATCCAGGAACGCCGCCGCAAGTACGAGGCGGACCCGAAGCTCACCTGGGACATCCTGGAGGCGGGCTCGGCCAAGGCGGCCAAGGTCGCCGAGCGCACCATGCAGCAGGCGCGGGCGGCGATGAAGATGTCGCGCGAGTACGAGCCGCCGTCGGCCGCGGCGGAGGGCGAGTAATGCCTGAGAGCCGTCCCAACCCAGGTGGCACGGGCGTGCCGCCCGTGCGCCCGGTCGACACCGCCGGGCCACAGACCAAGAAGGACGGCACCGATTTCCCCTACTCCGTCACCGTGGGGGCGGTGTACGACGGGCCTTTGGACCTGCTGCTCGACCTCATCCGCAAGCAGGACATCGACATCTACGACATCCCCATCGCCCGGATCACCGCGCAGTACCTGGCCTACGTGGAGCGGCTCAAGGAGCTGGATGTGAACCTGGCCGCGGAATTCATCTTCATGGCCGCGGTGCTCATCCAGATCAAGTCGCGCATGCTGCTGCCGCGCGACCCCGACGCCCCCGCCGACCAGCAGGACGACCCGCGCATGGACCTGGTCACCCGCCTGCTGGAGCACGAGAAGTTCAAGAACGCCGCCCAGATGCTGATGCAGAAACAGCAGCTGGAAGAAGCCGTCTGGTCGAATCCGGCGCTCAAGGAATTCAAGGACGCCGAGGGCGCCGAGCCCGAGCTGGCCGCCGACGTCGTGGACCTGGTGCGCACCTTCCAGCAGATCCTGGAACGCGCCAAGGAGCGCCCCGTGCTCCAGGTGGACGAGGAGACCGTCACCATCGCCCAGATGATGGATTACATCCGGCGGCGGCTGCTGATGGAGGACCGGCCGGTGCGCCTGAAATCGCTGCTGCAGTACACCCGTTCGCGCAACGCCCTGGTCTGCGCCTTCCTGGCCCTGCTGGAGATGGTGCGGCTGCAGGCCATCCTGCTGCGGCAGGACCGGATCTTCGGCGACGTTCTGGTGAAGAAACACACGATGTTCGACGCTATCATGTCCGACGAATCGGCCGTACGCGACGACTGGCGGTAAAGCAGTAGCTAGTAGTTGGTAGTTAGTAGCTAGGACGAGGATGAGTTTGAAGGGACAAATCGAGGCCATCATTTACGCCGCGGAAGAGCCGGTGTCGATCGAGCAGATCGCCGCCGCTCTCAAGGACCACGCCGGCGTCGAGGCGCCGGCGAGTGGTGAAGTCAAGGATCCACTGGCCGGGCTGAAGGCGCAGGTCCGCAACCTGGTCGAGGAACTCGCCCAGGAATATGCCGCCTCCGACCGGGGCATGGAGATCCGCCAGGTGGCGGGCGGATTCCGCATCTCCACCAAGCCCGAATATCACGATGTGGTGCGCTCCTTCGCCAAGTCGCTGAAGGCGCCGGTGCGCCTGTCGCTGCAGGCTCTGGAGACGCTGGCGGTCATCGCCTACAAGCAGCCGGTGACCGTGCCCGAGATCAGCGAGATCCGCGGGGTGGACTGCAGCGGCGTCATCGGCACCCTGCTCGACCGCAAGCTCATCACCACCGCCGGGCGCAAAGCGGTGGTCGGGCGGCCCATCCTCTACAAGACCACCAAGGATTTTCTGCTCCGCTTCGGCCTGAAGGACGTGTCCGAGCTCCCCAGCGTCGAAGAGTTCGAGAAGCTCGCTGCCGAAACCATCCAGGCGGACCTCTTCGCCACTCCGGAGCCGGTGCCGGACGCTACCGGAGTATCTGAATCGGCCGAGTCGGCGCCCGAAGCCGCCACGACGACCTCCGACGAAAACGCCGGGTAGCCTGACGTGCCCGAACTGCCCGAAGTCGAAACCGTAGTGCGCGGGCTCGCCCAGCGGGTCACCGGCGACATCGTGGAGAGCGTCTGGCTGAGCGGGAAACCGCAGTCCTTGAAATCGCCCGCGCGGGAGATCGCGCGCACCCTGGAGCGGGCCCGCATCGAGAAAATCCATCGCCAGGGCAAGCACATCGTGTTTGAACTGAGCCGTCAGCCATCAGCCGTCAGCCATCAGAAGAAGCACTCACAGTTCATCGTGCACCTGGGCATGACGGGAAGCCTGGTCGTCGCCCAACCCGACCTGCCAGTCGCCAAGCACACTCATGCCATTCTCAAGCTTGGCTCCGGCCGCGAGCTGCGCTTTGTGGATCCACGACGCTTCGGACGCCTGTCGGTCCACACCGACAGGAGATTCGAGGGCGTTGAGCCGTTCGACGTTGGCTTGGAAGCCTTCCGTTCGCTCTTCCGCAGGCGCAAGACGCCGATCAAGAGCGCGCTGCTGAACCAGAAGCTGCTGCGCGGCATCGGCAACATCTACGCCGACGAATCGCTATTCCGCGCCGGCATCCGGCCGCGCCGCCGCGCCGCTTCGCTCACCGGCGATGAACTGCAACGCCTCTACCGGGCCATCCCGGAAGTGCTCAACGAAGCCATCGCCGCCGGCGGCTCTTCGGTCTCCGATTACGTGGACGCAGCGGGTGAGGAAGGATCCTTCCAGCTTGAGCTGCAGGTCTATGGGCGCGAAGGCGAATCCTGCCTGGTCTGCCGCACAGCTATCAAGCGGGTAGTCGTAGCGGGGCGCAGCACACATTACTGTCCGAAATGCCAGAAGTAGGTTTCCCGTTTCGCGTTGCAGGTTTCGCGTTGACCTTGGAATAGAAGCGTGAAACGTGAGACTTGAAACGCGAAACGCGGCCCGCTTCTCCAGGCTGCTGATACTCTAAACTGTACTGCCATGACAGCCTTCGCCATCGGAGTGGACCTGGGCGGCACCAACCTGCGCATTGCGGCGGTGGATGAGGCCGGCCGGCTGATGGAGAAGATGACGCTGGGCGCCGAAGTCGGCCGGGGTCGCGAGCGCGTCATCGAGGACATGACCGCGGCCATCCGCGAGGTGGTGCAGAGATTCAACTCCGACCGGCTGCTGGGCATCGGTATCGGCGTCCCCGGGATCATCGACATCGAGACCGGGACGGTTCACCAGTCGCCCAACCTGCCCGACTGGCGCGACTACCCGGTGCGCGACGAGATCGAGAAGCGGCTGAACACGCGCGTCATCCTGGAGAACGACGCCAATGCGGCCGCTCTGGGCGAGCAATGGCTGGGCGCGGCACGTGACCACGACGACATGTGCATGCTGACCCTGGGCACAGGCGTAGGGGGCGGCATCGTGCTCGGCGGGCGGGTGTGGCACGGCTTCAAGGGGATGGCCGGCGAGTTGGGCCACATCACCGTCGAGCCGGAGGGGCCGCCCTGCGGCTGCGGCAGCCGCGGCTGCGTCGAGCAACTCGCCTCCGCCACCGCGGTGGTGCGCATGGCCAAGGAGGCGATCGCCGCCGGCCAAGCGCCGGGGCTGGCGCGCGCCCACGGCGAGAACCCGGAATTCGACTCCAAGATCGTCTATCAGATGGCGGTGCAGGGCGAGCGCGCGGCGCAGGAGATCTACCGCAAGGTGGGCTGGGCCCTGGGCATCGTGGTCGCTGACCTGGTGAACATCTTCAACTTGCCGATGTACGTGATCGGCGGCGGCATGGCCAGCGCCTGGGAGGCGTTCGCCCCCACGCTGCTGCAGGAGGCAAGGGCGCGGTCGTACATCTACGCCGAAACCGCCGCCGGTGACGACGCCGAGCCCGGCCGCAAGAAGACGATCATCACCCGCGCTCTGCTATCGGGCGATGCCGGCCTCTTCGGAGCGGCGCGGCTGCCGATGCTTCCCGACGAAGTGCAAGGCCACGCCAAAGCCCGTCTGCGCACCGCTTAACTGTATGTGGCCCGGGCGTGCCGCCCGTGTGCCCGGCCGACACGGCCGGGCCACAGATTGAAGCTATCTCGCCACCGGCGCTCTCTGTGTGGCCTTGGCCAGGGCCTTGATGAAACGCTCGTTCTGCTCCGGCGTCCCGATGGTGACCCGCAGGGCATTGGGGCACCCCCAACCGCCGGTCAACGGCCGAATGATCACGCCCGAGGCCTGTATCCGCTGCGCCACGCCGGCCGCGTCCTCGACCTCGAAATAGATGAAGTTGGCCGAGGTGGGCACGGCCTTGATGCCGAGGTCGCGGAACTTGTCCAGCAGCCACTTGGCTCCGGCGCGATTGTTTTCGATGGTGCGGCGGATATGGGCCGCGTCGTCCAGCGCCGCCAGAGCGGCCGCTTCGCCCACGCCCGAGACTGCGAAGGCCATCTGCAGGCGCACGAAATAGGCGATCATGCGCTCGCTGGCGAAGCCGCAGCCGACCCGCACCCCGGCGAGCCCGTGCGCCTTGGAGAAGGTCCGCAGCACGACGACGTTCCGGCCCTGTCGCACGTAGTCGAGCGAGTGCGAATACTCGAGGCCGCGCTCGCGGGCAAAGTCCTCGGCGAAGTCGCAGTAGGCCTCATCAAGCACGGTGACCACGTGGTCGGGCAGCCGGACGAGGAAGCGGTCGATGTCTCCGGCCGACACCATCGTGCCCGTCGGATTGTTGGGATTGGCGATGAACACCAGCCGGGTGTTGGCGTCCACGCGGGCCGCCAGCGCCTCCAGGTCGAAGCTGTAGTCCTTCATGGGCACGGTGATGAACTCCGCGCCCGTGGCGCCCACCGCGATGGGATAGACGATGAATGACTTCTCGCTGGTGATGGCGTTCAGCCCCGGCCGCAGCACCGACCGCGCGATGATGTTGATGAGGGCCGTGGAACCGTTGGAGACCATCACCTGGTTGATGTCGAGCTGGTGGAGCTCGGCCAGGCGCATCCGCAGCTCGGTGATCTCGTTGTCGGGATAGAGGTTGGTCTCGCGTGCGGCGTGCTCCATCGCCCGCAGCGCCTTGGGCGACGGCCCGAACGGGTTCTCGTTCGAGGCCATCTTGACCATCCGGGTGCCGGATTCGAGTTCTGCCTGTTTGATGGGTTTGCCGGGGACGTAGCCGGGAAGCTTGCGGATGAACTCCGGCACCAGGTCTTCGAATTTGGTCATCGATTATTTTGTATCACGCCTGCGGGTGTGTGGGACAGCCGCCCTCG
>DATKKJ010000240.1 GCA_035543055.1 Terriglobales bacterium
CCGGCACCTTCATGATGCAGTCGAGGAGGGTGTCCTCGGCCTGCACGACGAGCCGGCCGGTCGCGCCGTCGCTGGGGTCGGGATAGACGTCGGCCACGCGGCCGCGGATGAGGTTCATGCCCTCCTCGGCGATGCGGCAGTAGAACTCCTCCATGCCCTTGCCGGGCGTGCGGATGTCGATGTAGAAATTGTAGATCTCCGCCTGGGTGTGCTCGCGGATGAGGTGGGCGAGTTTGAGCGAGTACAGGCAGCACACGCGCGAGCACCAGCGGTTGGTGTTTTCGTCGCGCGAGCCGACGCAGTGGATGATGGCGACCTTCTTGGGCACCTGGCCGTTGCGCAGGACGATTTCGCCGCCGGTCGGGCCGCTGGCGTTGATCAGGCGCTCGACCTCGAGCGCGTTGTAGACGTTGGGATAGATGCCGTAGCCGTAGTACGGCGTGCGCTTCGCATCGAAGATCTGGAAGCCGGTCGCCACGATGATCGTGCCGACGGTGATCTCGCGGAGCTCCTCCTTTTGCTTGAAGTCGATCGCCTTCCGGTCGCCGCAGGCTTCCACGCAGGTCTTCTTGCACTTGCCGGTCTTGAGCTCGATGCAGGTTTCGGGATCGATGAGCGTGACCGGCGGAATGGCCTGCGCGAAGGGCAGGTAGACTGGTTTGCGCTTGCCGAGACCGAGATTGAATTCATCGCGGAACTTCGGCTCTTTGTAGATGCAAGCCTCGACGCACTCCTGGCAGCCGGTGCAGAGGTCCTCGAGGACGTAGCGCGGCTTGCGCCGGACGGTGACCCGGTAGTTGCCCACGAACCCGTCCACCTTCACGACCTCGGAGTAGCTCCACAGCGTGATGTTGGGATGGGAGCCGGCCGCGGCCATCTTGGGCGAGAGCACGCACATGGCGCAATCGAGCGTGGGGAACGTCTTGTCGAACTTGGCCATGTGGCCGCCGATGGTGGGCTCGCGCTCGACGAGGTAGACCTGCTTGCCGGCGTTCGCGAGAACGAGGGCGGCGTGAATGCCCGCGATGCCGCCACCCACGACCAGCACGTTCGGGTTGATGGCGACCTTTTTCACCTCGAGCGGCTTGTGCAGCGGCACCCGCTGGATGGCGGCGCGGGCGAGGGCCATGGCCTTGCGCGTGGCCTCCGCGCGGTCCGTGTGCACCCAGGCGTCGTGCTCGCGCACGTTGACCATCTGGAAGAAGAACGGGTTCAGCCCGCCGCGGCGCGTGGCCTCGCGGAAGGTGTGCTCGTGCAGGAGCGGCGAGCACGCCGCCACCACGATGCGGTTGAGCCGGTTCTCGATGATGTCCTGCACGATCATCTCCTGCCCCGGATCCGAGCACATGTACTTGTAGTCGCGCGAAACGACCACGTTGGGCAGGGTGGCGACGTATTTGGCGACCGCCCGCACGTCGACCATCCCGGCGATGTTCGTGCCGCAATGACAGATGTAGAAGCCGATGCGGACCGGTTCGTGTTTTTTCGGCGTATACATGGCTCAGTCTCCCAGGGCTTCGGCCAGCAGTTCGACGATGTCCCGCACAATCATCGGCTTGTCATGCGGGACGACCTTGAGCGCATCCTCGAAGCGGAAGATCTCGTACGGGCAGGACACCGCGAGCACGTCGGCGCCCGTGGCGATGGCCTCCTTGATGCGTCGCTCGGACAAGCGCTCCATTCCTTTCCCCTTGAAAAACGTGTCCAGCCACATGCCGCCACCGCCCCCGCCGCAGCAGATGGCATTCGCGTGGTTGTGGACCATCTCGACGATCTTGACTCCGGGGATGGCGCGGAGCAGGGCCCGCGGTTCATCGTACATCCCAGCGCGGCGACCGAGGCAGCACGAGTCGTGGTAGGTGACAGTGTAATTCAGCTTCTTGGTCAGTTTGGGCTTCAGCTGCTCCAGGTGCTCGGCGAGCAACATGTGGGTGTGGTCGACCTGGTAGTTGAAACCGTACATCGGATAGCGGATGCGGAACGCGTTGTAGGCGTGCGCATCGCCGGTGAGCAGGCGGTTGAACCGGTATTTCTTGAAGATCTCCATGTTGTAGTCGGTCAGCGTCTCGAAGAGCCCCGACTCCCAGGTGAGCTGCCCGCAGTCGCCGGCGCACTTCTCCTCGTTCCCGAGGATGGCGAAGTCGATGCCCAGCGCATGCAGGAGCTTCGCGGTGGCGCGGCTGTTGTCCTGGCCGCGGCCGTAGTAGGCGGTGTAGCACTCCACGAACCAGAGCACGTCGACCGGCCGATTGAGCTCGGCCATGACGGGCACGGGCACCGGCGCGGTGACCTTCCAGGCGACGCGCTTGCGGGACGACTCGCCCATGGGGTTGCCGTAGCGCAGGGTGTTCTGCAGCGTCTTCTGCAGCTCGGCGGGAATCTCCGGCTGGTTGACCAGCGTCTGCTCCTTGACCAGCGGCAGGAGCACGTCGGACAGGCGGATGCCGCGCGGGCACTTGCTCATGCACGCGTAGCAGGCGACACAGCGCAGCATGCTGTCGGATTTGAAGACTTCCTCGATCCGCCCGCGGCGCAGCATGTTGATGATGCGGCGGGGCGGGAAGTCCATGTACTCACCGTACGGGCAGGTGCCGGCGCAGGTCCCGCACTGGATGCAGGTGAGAATGCGTTTGCCGTCGGGAGTCTGGAGGAGGGTCTCGAGGGTGGAACCCTTCTGTTCCAGTTCGGGTTCAAGCATCACAGCCATGGCAGAGTCCTTTGGTCAGGCGGAGGGACCGCGGCGGGTTACGGGGATTTTGAATTGAGCTTCAGATTTCCAGCGCGTCGGCGACGAGTTCGGCGATGTCTTTCACCGCGAGCCGCGCCTCGGCGCCGGTGGTTTTCACGGCGTCGCGGAACATCGCAATGTCCTTGGGGCAGGCGACGACCAGAGTCGGCACGTCGCCCAGAGCCACGGCCTCGCGGATGCGGTTCTCGGCCGGGCGCTCGGCGATCTTCTCCTTGTCTTCCATCCAGATGCGGCCGCCGCCCGCGCCGCAGCAATGGCTCCGGTCGCGCGTGCGCGGCATTTCCACCACCTCGAGGCCGAGCGCGCGCAGCACGCGGCGCGGCGCCTCGTAAATGCCGTTGTAGCGGCCGAGGTAGCAGGGATCGTGATAGGTCACCCGGCCGGTGAGCTTTTTCTTGAGCGGCAACCGGCCGGCCTGCAGCAGCTCGTCGAGCACCTCGGTGTAGTGCTTCACCGGCGCGCGATCGCCGTTGCCCGGGTACTCGTTCTTCAGGGTGTTGAACGTGTGCGGATCGGTCGTGACGATGGCCCGGTACTTCGCCTTGGCGAGGCTCTGAAGGTTCTTCTCCTTGAGCATCTCGAAGAGGCCCTCCTCGCCCACGCGCCGCACGTCGTTGCCGGCGTTGCGCTCGCCCTCGTAGAGGAGGCCGAAGTCGAGGCCGGACTGCGCGAAGATCTTCGCCGTCTTGCGCGTCACCTCCTCGCAGCGCGGATCGTAGGAGGCGTAGTCGCCCACGAACCAGAGATACTCCACCGGTTCCTTGCGCGCATCCTTGATCTTGAGCCCGGAGCTCTGGACCCAGCGCGCGCGCATGCGGTCGGATTTGCCAAACGAGTTGCCGTACCGGGTGAGGTTGGCGAGCATGTCCTGCACCGTGCGCTCGACCGCGCCCTCGCTGACGAGGTGGCGCCGCAGCGCGATGATGAGCGGGATCTGTTCGTTCCAGACCGCGCAGCGGGTCATGCAGGCCATGCAGGTGGTGCAGGCCCACAGCTCGGCCTCCGTGATCACGTCGCCAATGAGCTTCGGCGCGCCGCCGTTGCCATTGCCACCCGCCTTGGCCAGGCCGGTCTGCATCATGTGGCGCTTGATCTTCTGGGCGATCTGCTGCGGCTCCAGCGGATACCCGGCCGCGGTGGCCGGGCAGGCGCGGTCGCAGCGGCCGCATTCCGCGCAGGAGAAGCCGCTGAGGAGCTGTTTCCAGGTGAGCTCCTCCCATTTCGACGCGCCGGGGGCCACGTCCTCCTTGGCGCCGGGGATTGTCAGGTCGCCCAGGGGACGCGTGACGGCGCCGCTGAAGAACACGTTGAAGGGCGAGGCGAGAAGGTGAAGGTGCTTGGAATAGGGCAGGTAGACCAGGAAGCCGAGCACCACGGTCATGTGCAGCCACCACATGGCGGCGCCGAGCGCGTGGGCCGTGTGCGCCGGCAGGCCGCCGAAGGCGGGCGCGAGCAGCCGGCCGAACGGCGTCCAGGTGGCGCCGGGATCGCCCGCCGCGAGGCGGAAGCCCGCGCCGAAAAGCACGCTCAGCATCAGCACGCCGATGAGGGCGAGGATGAGGTTGGCGTCGAAACTCAGGTGCAGGTGGGGCGGGGCAAAGAACAGGCGCCGCGCCACCGCCACGCCCAGCGAAACTAGCACCAGCACCGAGAAGACATCGAGAAAAAGCGCGGCGGGGCCCACGGCGTCGGGGTAGGGAATCGGCAGGAAAGGCAGGAGCCCGCGCAGCAGCGCCCAGTTGAAGCAGACGACGTACACCACGAAGCCCCAGAAGATGAGAAAGTGCGGCAGGCCGATGCTGCGTTCGCCAAAAATGCGCGGCTGCAGGAGCACGTGGCGGCACGCATGCCAGGCGCGCCGGACGATTTGATCGAAGCGGTTCTCGAAGCGGCCCCGGCGCAGCAGCCCGATCAGCTGCCAGACGCGCCAGCCAAAAACACCGAAGGCCACCAGGGTCAGCAACCACAACACTCCAACCCCCGGCACGCCGAAGACCGAGATTTGGATGGGATCCATGTGGCACCTAGCCCTTCTTGGCCTTGATCTTTTCGGTCAGCAGCGGAATCAGCTCCACGGCGTCGCCGACGACACCGTAGTGGGAGCCGTCGAAAATGGGCGCCTTGGGGTCGGTGTTGACGGAGATGATGCACTCCGAGTTCTGCATGCCATCCCAGTGCTCGGGGGCGCCGCTGATGCCGAACGCGAGGTAAAGCCGCGGCTTCACCGTCATGCCGGACTTGCCGACCTGGCGGCTCAGCGGCAACCAACCTTGGTCGATCACCGGGCGCGAAGCGCACACCGCCCCGCCGAGGCTTTGGGCCAGCTCCTCCGCGAGCCCGACGTTGTCCTGGGATTGGATGCCGCGGCCGACCGCCACCAGCACGCTCTGCTTCGTGATGTCGACGTCGCTGGTGTCGGGCTCGACGTAGCGCTTGAAGACGATCTTCGGGCTGGCGGGCGGGACCGTGACTTTCTCGACGGCGGGCGCCTGCTCGCTTCGGCCGGCCTCAGCGGGAAAGGCGCCGGGATAGACGCTCACGATACCCCGGCCGTCCGCGAGCTTGACATCCGATAGGATCTTGCCGCCGAACAACTGGCTTGTGAGCACGAGGGCGCCGCCGTCGGCGCGGGCGTCCTTGCAGAAGTTTACAAAGGGCAGCTTCACCCGCGCCGAAAGCTGCGCACCCAGGCCAAAGCAGGCGTTGGTGCCGCCCATGAGCACCAATCCGGCCTGTTTCTGGTTCATGAGCTGCTGGAGCAGGGGAACGACCACCTCCGCCGACGGCTGTTCCAGGCCCGGTTCGTCCGCGAGCAGCACGCTGTCGGCAGCGCCCAGGCGCCCGGCGAGCGGCGTGACGCCCGTGCCGAGCAGCACGGCGTGAACCTGGCGGCCCTCAGCCGCGGCGATCTTGCGGCCAACCCCGAGCATTTCAAACGTGATGTCAGCCATCGCGCCTTTGAGGTGCTCCGCCAAAACGAGAATTGCGGCACTCATGTTTTCAGCAAGGGATTGAGGGTTAGATGATGCCGCGTTCGGCCAGCAGGCCGGCGATCCGCGTGGCGACGTCTTCCGGGGTTCCCTCCAGCATCTGCGCCCGGCCGGCGACTTCCGGTTTGTACATTCGCTCCACCGCCAGCGCGCGGGCTGGGTCGGGGGGCGCGATGTCCGCGCTCTCGATCTTGCCCGATTTCATCACGGCCCGCACCTTGGCGACCGGCACGTAGCGCGGGGGCTTTTCCGCCGATTGGATGCCGAGCACCGCCGGCAGCGCCACCTCGAATTCCCCGCGCATCCCGCCTGAGAATTCCTTGAGCACTACCACCTTGCCGCCGGCCGGCGCGACGCTGCTGACCACCCCGACGTAGGGCAATCCGAGCGCCTCGCCGAGGAAGGCGGCCACCTCGCCCTCCAGATCGTCGATCGCTTGCGAACCGGGGAGGACGAGCGTATCCGGCGTGATCTCGCTGCCGCCCGATGCCAGAAACGCGGCGAAGAGCCGGGCGGTGGCCACCGTGCCCAGGCCGGCCTGCTCCACCGGAATCTTCACCGCCCGGTCGGCACCCTTGGCCAGGGCCGTGAACAGCGCGTCGTCCACCTCCGGCGCGTCCAGCGCGACTACCGTGACCTTGCCGCCGGCCTTTTCCTTCAGAAGCAGCGCCTGTTCCAGCGCGTGCTCGTCCGGGTCGTTGAGCTTGAATCGGAGGAATTCGGCATCCAGCGACTTGTCATCGCTGGCAACGTTCAACTCCTCCACCGTGTCGGGCACCATCTTCAGCAGCACATATAGGTTCATTTGCTGAAAAGGATCGTTCGGGTTGGCGGATCGTCATACACCCTGACGGCGCATAACGAGTTGGGGGGTACTCGGTTATCTCGGGCCGGCGCCGGGGAGTCAAATTTGTCCGGGCAGACTCCTAGGGAAGAAGCCGCCGATGCCATTCTGCAACGTAAACTAATGCCCTTGGAAGCCGACCGCCTCCAAAGGACTTGGCTGTCCGTCCGTTGTCGTCAGCTCAGCGCTGGGCGCTGCTTCACGCGAGCGCGGTTGCGGTCCGGCGCAACTCTGAGGCGATTTCCCTAGCTTGGGCGGCCACGCGCTCAGCTGCCGCGGCCGCCGCGTGCTCGACGGCCGGGGTCATCGCCGTCCCGAGCGTGAATGGGTCCTTCACTTCGATCGCGAAGATGCGGACATGGCCCGGCATCTGCAGACCAAGCATCTTCCCCAGCGCCAGGGTTTCACCGACGCCGAGGAAGTGCGGCGAGGTGCGGAAGACTTTGCCGAGTTCGTCGGGGCGTAGTTCGTGGATGTGCCCTGGAGGTGCCTCACCGGTCTGCACGGCGTCGACCAACACGACGCCCTCGCGCCCCGCGATTTCGTCGAGAAGCGCCAAACCCATCTCCGTGGTCGCCTTGACTTCGATGTCCGGCTCACCGCCGAGAAGTTCGCGCACGATGCGCACGACATGCAGCCCGACGGCATCGTCGGTGAGAATATCGTTGCCCAGACCAAGAACGAGCACGCTGGCCAGGGAGTCGGGCATTGGTGCAGGGTCAGAGACCAGAGGACAGGGGACGAGGGCCCGCTGGCGCGTCACTCTTGGACGATTTCGCGGACGAGCTCGTGATCGGGGTTGAGGAGGCGGACCTTGAGCGGGGTATGACCGGGGAGGGCGTGGGTGGCGCAGCCCAGGCAGGGGTCGTAGGCGCGGAAGGCCATCTCGATCCTGTTGAGCAAGCCCTCGGAGACCTGGCCCTGCTTGATCAGGCCCTTGGCGGCTTTCTCGACGCTGAGGGCGATGCGGGCGGCGTTGTTGCCCGTGGCCACGATCAGGTTG
Source organism: Terriglobales bacterium (assembly GCA_035543055.1). Taxonomy (NCBI): domain Bacteria; kingdom Pseudomonadati; phylum Acidobacteriota; class Terriglobia; order Terriglobales; species Terriglobales bacterium. The sequence goes on from DATKKJ010000240.1 coordinate 7,587, forward strand.
GCCATGGTGATGAGGCCATTCTTGTCGGTCTGATAATGATGGAAGAGGGTGCCGCGGGGGGCCTCGACCACGCCGATGCCTTCGGCGGGGGTCGCGGTGGGCACGCGCCGGACCTCCGGACTGGTGATCTCCGGGTCGTTGACCAGTTCCTGGATGCGCTCGGCCGCGTAGAGCATCTCCACGACCCGGGCCCAGTGGTTGGCCAGGGTGTGGTGCACGGGCCGCCCGCCCAGGGTCTTGAAAAACTCCTCGTAGGCGGCCTGGGCCTTGGGGGTGGCCATGCCCTCGGCGACGTTGAGCCGGGCCAGGGGCGCCACCGCATAGAGGCTCGTGTCCTTGCCCTCCACGAAGCCGTGCCAGCCGCGCGGCTTGAGGAAGGTGAACTTCATGTAGCTCCAGGGCTCGACGTGCTCGGCCACGAAGTCCCGGTACTGCCGGGGCTCGAACTTGCAGACCTCCTCGCCCTCGCAGTCGACCACCCGCAGCTTCCCGTCGTAGAAGCTGACCCGGTTGTGCTCATCGACCATGCCCATGTAGCAGGTCCGGTGGGTGTAGGTGTCGGAGGTGATGAGCTTCACGTACTCGGGGTTGCCCAGCACGAGCTGCTTAAAAACCTGCAGGGTCCACTCGGCAAAGGCCACGCCGTCTTTGGCCAGTTCCTGGAACCTGGGCAGGTCCTCCTTTTTGAGCGCCTTGCTCACCCCGCCGGGCTGGCCCAGCACGGGATGCACGACCTTGCCGCCAAAGTAGGCAATCAGTTCCCGCAGGCGCCGCCGGGTGGCGATCACGCGCTTGCCCGCCTCCAGGCCGACCTTGCCGATCACGCCCACGATGTTGCGCTCGGCCGGGGGCGCCTCCGGCCCCACGATGAAGTCCGGGCCGCCCAGCACGAACACGTGCAGGGCGTGGTCCTCGAGCATAAAGGTGTGGTAGACCAGCTCCCGGATCTTGCGGCCAGCCGGGGTGGGCGCGATCTGATAGAGATCATCGAGCGCCTTGGTCGAGGCCATGTGGTGGGCGGTGGGGCAGACCCCGCAGATGCGGCTGGTGATCTGGGGCATGTCCTCGGCCGGCCGGCCCCGGCTGAAGACCTCAAAGCCGCGCAGCTCCGGCACCTGGAAGTAGGCCCGCTCCACATCGCCCTTCTCATCGAGATAGATGTCGATCTTGCCGTGGCCCTCCAGCCGCGTGATCGGGTCGATCGTGAAGTTGCGCTTGGCCGCGGCGTAGGCCGCGTTGGCCCGGATCTGGCCCGCGTTGAAAACCTGTTTCGTGGTCTCGTCCATGGAAAGTCAGAGGTCAGAGGTCAGAAGTCAGAGGTCAGAGGTCAGAAGTCAGAAGTCGGGGGCCGATGGCTGTGAGTCGAATGCGTTGAGGCTATCAGCGGTCAGAAAGGAAGCTGGGTTCTTGATCATGGATCCAAGCATCCTCCCAATCTCTGAACACATCGCGGTCGATTCAGCGTGCTGGTCGTTGGTGATATAGCCGCAGTCCTTGGCAAAATCCAACGAGGAATCAGTCTCCGCGTTCTCGCCGTCGCAATCGGTCAACTTGCTGACAAAATGGGCTTCATAGCGCCGCTTGGCCCACGCCTCGCGAAGATTCAGGCAAATGGACCGAGAAGATCTTCGAATTTGTCCCGTCAAAGCGTAGCGCTCCTCCGCGGGGAAATGCTTGCTCATGTCGAAGACCGACATCGCAAGTTTGTAGGCTTTGCGATACACCACCAGATCTTTGGCCGAGGTGATTCTCATCGCGAGTCGTCGGTTCTGACCGCTGACCTCTGATCTCTGACCTCTGGCATTTGTGGTCCCGCTGTCCGGTGGTCCCTCAGAGGTCCACCTTGCGCCGCAGCAGGCTCTTGGCCAGCCCGTAGCGATAAAAGGTGCCGACCGGATCGGGCAGCCCGGCCAGCGCCGCATCGATCTCCTTCTCCTCCTTGGGCACCAGATTGGCGCAGAGGCTCGAGAGCATCTTCGCCCCCTGGTCCTTGACCCGGTCGGTGCCGCCAAAGCAGCCCGTGCACGGCATGTTGCCCGAGGGACACTGGGCCCCGCAGCCCTGGCGGGTGGCCGGCCCCATGCAGACCACCCCCTGCGCCAGGAGGCACACCTGCGGATCGAGCAGCTTCTGGTGGGTCCGGGTGAACCCGGTGAAGCTCAGGTCCGCGGGCTTGGAGTCGCGCCGCGGGCACTCCTCGCACAGCGCGATGTCCGGGGCGAGCACCGCGCCCTTGGGCGGCAGCCGGCCGTCGAGCAGGGCGGCCACCGCCGCCTGGGTGATCTTGGGCGTGGGCGGGCAGCCCGGAATGTAGTAATCGACCTCCACCACCTGGTCCAGGGAGCGCACGACCTGGTGCAGCTCCGGCAGGTGGGGCCGGCGACCCTGCTCCTCGAACACCAGCTGCGGCCGCGTCCGGCTCCCGTTCACCACCGAGGGCGACTCCTCGTAGTTGAACCGGAGGATCTCTTCGCGGCTAAACTGGTTGGCCAGGCCCGGGATGCCCCCGGTGCACGCGCACGAGCCGTAGGCGATGAGGTACTTGCTCTTGCGCCGCAAGAGCCGCGCCATCGCCTCCTGCTCCGTGGAGCGGATGGCCCCGTTGAGCAGCGTGGCGAA
>DATKKJ010000241.1 GCA_035543055.1 Terriglobales bacterium
CAGGTGCGCTACATCACCCGGGCCCACGAACGCTACGAACAGCGCTCGCGGCTCTACGCGGCGGTAGTCGAGCTCTTGCGCAAGCGTAATATCCCGGTGGAAGCGGGAGGAGCATAGGGAGGGAGACCTGTGGCGAACGCAGAGTTCGACGAAGGCGATATTCTGAAGGTGGTCAAAGGATTCGCCGCCTACCTCCGCCAGCAGAAGAAGCAGTACCTTCCGTCATCGGCGCCCCTGAGTGCGGAGCAGGGAGAATCGATGGCCGGATTCTTCTGCTCTTCACTGCTCAAGAAGGTCAGGATCGTGGAGTTGCATGGAAAGCCCATGCCTGCTCTCCCCGAATCCCTGATAGCCTCGATCGCCAAGCCGGATCTTCCTCTTCCCGAGGTCGAGCATATGGATTCCCTCACCTACGGGGACCTCCTACTCTTCCGGGACACGGTTGCCGACAGGAGACTCTTCCACGCGCTGGTCCATGCGGCTCAATTCACGATGCTGGGGGTGGAACCCTACTTTGACCTCTACATCAAAGCGTTCCTGAAGAACCGAAGCTACCTGACCGTGCCTCTGGAAATGCACGCGTTTCAACTGGACACGAAGTATACAGCGGCGCCATCGACGGTCTTCAGCGTGGAAGATGACATCCGGCTCTGGTATGGCCAGGGACGCTACGGCCGGTTCTGACCAAGAAAAAAAGACGCCCTGACGGGCGTCGCTACGGTGAAGGGTTGAGGACCTACTTCGCACTCCCGGCCAGGGCCGGGGCTTCGGCGAAGGCGAACTCGGCGACCTTGGCCAGGGCAGCGGTGCCGCGGACCTCGTCGTCGAGCAGGGGAAGGATGGCGCGCACGTTGTCGAAATCGCGCCAGATCTCCTGCATGTAGCTATCCTGCATGGCGACGCGGTTCTTCACGAAGTCGGGCGAGTCGGCGCGCACCTGGTCTTTCTGGATCAGCATGTTGACGATGACTCCGCCGACCGGGATGCCGAAATCGTGGAACCAGTTGATGAAGCGCTTGATGACCGCGATGGGCAGCGCCTCGGGCAGAGTGACGAAGAAGAAGGCGGTCTGCTCCTTGTCGGTGAGCAGGTCGCGGGCATGGCTGATGCGGTCCTTGAATTTCAGCAGGTAATCCATGAGCGGGTCTTCCTGCTTCTTCTTGGTGAAGGAGAGCAGTTCGCGCAGGGTCTGGGCCTCCTCGCGCGACTTCATCATCTTGTTGACCCACAGTGAATACACCTTGCTCATGCCCAGCAGGCGGCGGGCATTGGCGGTGGGCGCGGTGTCGAAGACGTAGGCGTCATACTCGTTCTTGAACATGAGCTCGACCATGTTCTCGAACATCGCCGATTCCTCGAAGGCGGGGTTCATGGTGGCGCTCTCGACGAAAGCGTCGGCCTGGGTGGAGATCTCGGCGAACTTCAGGAACCAGCGGATCTTCTGCTTGATGTCCTGCTTGGAGCGCTCGATGGTCTCCTTGGTGTCGATCTCGTAGGCCCAGAGGTTAGGCACGCCGGTGACGTGGGTGGGCGCGCCGTACACGTTCTGGTCGAGCAGGCCGCTCAAGCTATGTACCGGGTTGGTGGAGGCCAGCAAGGTGCGCTTGCCCTGCTGGGCGAAGTGCAGGGCGGTGACCCCGGCCATGACCGTCTTGCCAACGCCGCCCTTGCCGCCGAAGAACGAGAACTTCAGCTTGGGATGTGCGGCGACGAATTCCGTGAGGTTCTGTTTGATCTCAGACATGGCTAGTGCCTCCCGTTCCCGTTGCCGTACATGATGCCGGCGAGTTTCTCGATCATGGCCAGGCCGGTGACGTCCCGCTCCAGTTCGGGGACGCGCCCGATGACCTGTTTGCCGAAGGTCTGGTCGATCTCATCCAGGTACTTGCCCTGCATCTTGACCCGGTTCTGGAGGTAGGCGGGCACCTGCTTCTGGAGGAGGTCGGTGGGCAGCACGCGGTTGACGACGTAGCCGGCGATAGGCACGTCGAACTTGGAGAAGAGCTGCGCCGCCTTCTCGGTATCGAGGATGATCATCTCTTCCGGCACTACGACGAAGAAGAACGCGGTCTTGGCTTTATCGGTGAGGATGCCGGAGGACTGGTTGATGCGGTTCTTGATGTAGGTCAGCTCGGTGAGGATGTGGTCCTCTTCGGTGACCTTCTGGCGCTTGATGCGGGCCACCATCTCCTCGTGCTCGCGCATCTCCTCGCGCAGCCTGGTGATGCGGTTGATCCACTCGTCGTAGACCTTGGCCATGGAGAGGTAGTAGAGGGCGTGGCCGAGCGGCACCAGGTCATAGATGTAGTAGTCGTAGTCGCCCCCGACCACGATGTCCACCACGGCGTCGAAGATCGCGGATTCCTCCATGGCGGGCTCGGCGGAGGCGGCCTGGATGTACTGCTCGATCTCGTCGGGCACCTGGTCCATGCCGTACATGTCGAGGATCTTCTTGCGGATCTGTCCCTGGTACTGGTGAATGTGGGAGTCGGCGTCGATCTCCTGGGCGAAGAGGTTATCCATGATCTTGACCGGCCCCTTGCCGAAGATGTCCCGCTGGAAGATGTCGCTGAGCGAGGCCTGGGGGTCGACGGAGAAGACCAGCACCTTGTGGCCCTGCTGCGCCAGCCAGAACGCGGTGGCGGCGGAGAAGGTGGTCTTCCCCAGGCCGCCTTTGCCGCCGAACATGATGTAGCGGCGGTCCTTATTTTGGTCGAACGATTCTCTCAATGACATGATGAGTCCTCTTGAGCCCGGTATGAAATGCGGTTCAGAACATGGCGTCGGCGACGTCTTTCTCGCGCAACATGCGGCGCTTCCAGGTGGCGATGTTGGGCACGACGTAGGGCAGCAGGCGCAATGAGTAGTAGGGCGGCAGGATGGGAACACCGATCAGGTCGCCCATGGTGATGAGGATGAAGAGATGCTCCATGCTGGCGCGGGTGCGCATGGCGTAACGGGACATGTCGTGCGCGCTCATGCCATAGGCGATCTCTTTGATCCTGGAGATGAAGCTCTGTTTTTCTTCGTCTGACATGGGTTCTCCTAAACACCGTGCAAATGGAACTCTTCCTTGTCCGAGAGGTCGCGCTCGCGCAGCACGCGGCGCTTCCAGCCGGCAATCTGGGGGACGACGTAGGGCAGCACGCGCAGCGAGTAGATCGGCGGGATGATGGGGACGCCGAGCATGTCGCCGAGGGTGATGAGCATGAACGCCGATTCCAGTTCGCCGCGCATCTCCAGGGCCTGACGCTCGAACTCGTAGGCGTAAAGGCCGTAGAAGAATTCGCGGATGACCTGGAGCTTGCTCAATTTTCGATCTGCCATAAAGAAGTACTCAGTACTCGGTACTCAGTACTCAGTTCAAAACCCGTGTGATTGACATCACACCTTCTGGGTCCCAGCCGATGGGATAATCCCATCGGGAACTCATAACTCGTGACGCCGCAGCTCAGCATCTTCATCGCCGTGGTCCTCCTGGTCGTGGGCTGGTTCGCCGTGGGCACCCACTTGAACGTCCGCAAGGGCGAGTCGGTGCTCAAGTGGCTGCAGGACGGCCTGCCACTGATCGGCGAGAAGGCCACGCTGCGCTGGCTGGGCTCGTCGGCGGTCGAGTTGAAGATCGAGGCGGCCAAAGCTCCGTTCCACAGCGCCCAGGTGCTGGTGCTGCTGGAACCGCGCGACGTGCCCCTGATCTGGTGGTTCTCCCGGTTGCGCGGAAGGCGCGACCTGTTCATCTTCCGCGGGGAGCTGCGCGCGAACCCGCGACGGGAGTTCGAAGCAATCAACCTCGCCTCATGGTCCGGCCGGCCGGCCCAGCATCGGGTGAAGGCCGACGGCTGGCAGGAGGTGAACGCCCCGCTGCCGCTGACGGCGTTCGCACCGCACGCCTCCACCGACCCGAGCGCGGCAGTGCGGGCCGCGTCGCTGGACGCGTGCACGCCGGTGCGGGTGGCGTTGCGCCGCAGCGAACCGAACCTCGAAGTCCAGTGGCCGCTGGAGGAGCTATGCAAGCACACGGCACGAGAAGTGATCGAGGCGATCCGTACAACCGCACAGTCGTCCTAGTCATCTCGCGGCCGAGAGCGGCCGCGCCACGTGGGCATTGCCAACTCGCACAGCCGAGGCGGCTGTCCCACACGAGCTAAGTTTTCAAAGAGCGAGAGAGGCGGGCGGGACGCCCGCCTCCGTACTCTCTACTAGTCCGCGGCGACCGCCACCTCGCGCTTGGGCGGAGCCACTTTCAGTCTCTGCCAGGCGCGGAAGGCGTCGTAGGCGATGACCAGGGCAGCCAGGAACAGCAGGGCTGCGACCACGATCATCAGTCCGGCGCCCACGCTGTTGATGAGCTGGCTCGCGATCCTCGGGTTCGACAGGATGCTGGCGTACAGGTTGTAGGCAGTCACCACGATGGCGGCCATGGTGGTCACGTACATGAACAGCATCGGCCAGAAGGCGTAGCGGGGATTCTTGCCCGACGACTTCAGCCAGATGCTGACGATGAGCAGGCTGAGCGCCGCCATCAACTGGTTGGAGGCGCCGAAGAGCTGCCAGAGGTAGATCCAGGTCCCGCTCAGCACCAGCACGAAGGTGAGGGCCATGGAGATAATGGCGGCGATGTGCGGGTTCTTGAAGCCGACCCAGGTATCGCCGAGCCACTCGCCCAGGGTCACGCGCATGACCCGGAAGACGAGTTGCACCATGGTCAGCACGATGACCACGAACACGCCGAAGCCGAGGGCCGTGCCGTAAGCCGGGGCGATGGCGCCGAAGGTGACGATGCCAAGCAGCTTGCCGACGCCGGCCGCGAATGCGCCCGCGCCCGCACCGCCGGCGATGGAGACCGCCACCAGCGAGAGCAGAGCGAGAGCATTCTCGGAGAACATGCCGCCGCCGCCCACGGGCAGCGCGTCGGTCTCATACTCGAGTTGCCGCGCGGTGCCGATGGAGCCGACCAGGGCGTGCCACCCGGAGATGGCGCCGCAGGCGATGGTCACGAACAGCATGGGCCACAGCGGCTGGATAGCGGGCAGCGCCTGGAGGATGTTGCCGGCAGCGTCCTTAGCCTGGGTCACCGGCATCAGGGTGGTGAAGACTTTGGTCTGGAAGGTGATGGCAGTCGCCATCTCGGCGTTGCCCAGCAGGGCGCGCACACCGCCGACGAGGGCTCCCAGCGCCGAGAGGCCGATGGTCAGGAAGGTTACCCAGAAGCCGATGTAGTTGGTGGGCTGGGCGAAGCGCCAGATGGGCAGCACCGTCCCCAGATAGGAGAAAGCAAAGACGAACAGGCACCAGAAGAGGAACGATGGAAGCATCTTGATGGCGCCCTTGTCCACATACTTGGGAACGATCTTGCCGTCGGGAGCGACGACCGTGGTCGCCAGGCGCGGGTCGGACCTGGTGGGGTCAACCACGGTATAGAGTGGCTGGCCGCCGGAGAGGCCGTTGATGGCGTTACCGAGCTTTTCGACCGCCGCGTTCACCGGGCCGGCGAAGACCAGCGCCGATGCTTGCTTGCCGTCGGGCGTCTGGCCCTTCACGATGTTGATGCCCCTGGCGCCCAGAGCCATGGATGCCAGCGTGACCGCCACCGCGACGAAGGTGACCAGGATCAGGTCCATCTTCCAGCGGTAGAGCATCTGGCCCATGAGCAGGCCCATGACGGCGAGCATGAAGATGCCGAAGGGAACGTCGGCGCGGGGGTCGAAGATGCCGCCCATGATGCCGACGAAGGCGCCCGCCAGCAGCAACAGGTAGAAGAAGATGAAAACGAACAGGATGATGCGGGTGCGCGGGGCGATGAGCTTGTGGGCGATGGCAGAGAGGGAATTGCCGTCGTTGCGGACCGCCACGACGATGGCAGAGTAATCGCTCGCCCATCCCAGGAAGGTCACCCCCAGCACCAGCCAGAGCAAGGCGGGCAGCCAGCCCCAGAGCATGGCGGCGGCGATGGGCCCGACGATGGGTCCGGCAGCGGCGATGGATTTGAAGTGATAGCCGTAGAGCACGTTGCGGCTGGTGGGCATGAAGTCCACGCCGTCCATGTACATGCGCGCCGGGGTGGCTTTCTTGTTGTCGGGCTGGATGACGTCGCGGTCGATCTGGCGGGCGTAGCGGGTATAGGCCAGGTAGATCATGACCGCGCCCAGCACTGCGATCACGGTGGCGTTCATGGGCTTGTGGGTCAGGGCGAAGCCACCGGCAACAAGAATGGGGATCAGCAAGAGAATGAGGATAGAAAGGCGGATATTCATCGCGAAACTCCTTCAGGCGGAAGATGAGTCCGGATGCCAGAATCCAAGTTAGCTCGGGGAGCGGCGGCCGCAGGGGCGAGAAGATGCAGCGGTTGCGGCACACACTTCCCGATTGGGGAACTATCCTCCTTGCGCAGGCGCGAGTCCGTGATGGGCATCACGATGGGTCGTGACAACGCCCGATCATTTCTGTTGTATCGACTCCAGATATTGAATGAGGCTCTTGATACGGAGGTTCACTTCCGCTTCATCTTTGGGGCTGAGCGTGCGGAAGGCGATCCCCCAAACCGGCATCTCCTTGGAGCCGTGGCCGACGATGCCGCCACCCCACTTGATCACCTGGAAGACATCTCCTTCAGGGAACCTGCCGTTCTTCTTCTTGGCCATCAGGGTCAAGTCGGGGAGCCTGCTCTTCAGGGCAGGGGCTGCGGGGCCTCCGCCTTTGCCGTCCACCCCATGACAGCTGGCGCAGTAGGCGGTGTACATGGCCTGGCCGGAGATGGCTTGGGGAGCAGGCGCTTTCACCTGCGGTGGCGCCGCCTGGACGGATGGCGGGGATTGGGCAGGGCCGGAGCAGGAAACGCAAAACAGCAGGGAAACGCAGATGAGCGGAATAAGGATGCGCATATGTGAATCTCCGCCACATCAGCATCGCGCTCTGGCGGGCAAGACTCAAGGATGGAGGTCACCAGGCGGTGTGAGCCGACGCCCCGGCCCGCGCGAGGGCGCGCGGGCTACTTTGTCGAGGGCTGCGCGACCAGGGCGACGGCGGATTGGACGTACATCAGGCGGCCGTCGCGCATGGAGGGCCGCATCCCGGTGGGCGGTCCGCCCTGCAGCTCATGCTCCAAGGCAGAACGAATCTCGCGGACGGCATCGGCCGCCGGCTGGGTGAGCGCGAGCCACTCGTCGACCTCGGCCACCAGGTCGCGGGCATCGCTGCGGAGGATGGTGAGACCAGCGTCGGTGAACAAGTGCTCGAGCTCGCGGCGGGTCAGGGCGCGGACATGCGAAGGATCGCGCAGGCGCTCCAGGCGATTGTGCTCCGCGGCGACGGCGGGGACGTCGGTCGAGATGATGTCGGTGACCGCGATCTGCCCGCCGGCGGCAGCGACCCGCTTCATCTCCGCGATCACGTCTTCGGGGTGGGGAATGTGGTGCAGGGAGAAGCGGGTCATCACGATCTTCAAGGAAGAGTCGCGAAAGGGCAGGCGCTTGGCATCGCCGCGCATGAAAGAGACATTTCGAGCGCCCTCGGAGGCTGCTGCGGTTCGCCCCATCTCCAGCATGGCAGGTGTGAGATCGAGGACGATGACACTCTGCAAGCCGCCGGCAACGGCGCGGCCCAGGAGTCCGGTGCCGCCGGCCACGTCGAGAGCGGTGCGATCGGGCCGCAATTCGATCAACGAGGCCCCCCAGCGGACCCAGTCGCGGTTGGCGACACTGGAGCCGCGCCGCTCGAAACGGTCGGCCTGCTGACTGAAGCGCTCGAGGATCTGCCGACGATTGTCCATAAGGCCAGGCGCGGCCCATCTTGGGAATCACGCCCGTAGACTTGTGCAACACTCCATGCCGGACTATGATTTCCGCCATTTTAGCGGAATCGTGGAACGATGTTTTCTTATTGAGAAGGAGGCCGCGAGGGCCCGAGACTAGTCGGAATCCCCGCGCGAGAAACGTGTCATGAGAAGAGCGGTGCGGGCGTGGCAGGCGTGGGTCCCGCATTACGGATACGTGATGGAGACAGGAAGGATCGTGCTCCAGGGCCCGAGCGAGAGGCTCCTGCACGACGATTACGTACGACAGGCGTATCTTGGCGGGCACGGCGCGACGGCGTAGAAAGCTTTGCATCTCGCAAGACGCACGACAGAGGTTCCCATGCTGAAGTACATCAAGTGGAAAGACGTCGAACTGGAGCACCTGAACCCGCAGATCGACCGGCAGATGGTCACCGGTGAAGACCTGATGCTGGCGCGCGTGCTGCTGAAGAAGGGCGCGATCGTGCCCGAGCACAGGCACATGAATGAGCAAGTGACCTATGTCCTGGAAGGGGCGCTGAAGTTCTGGATCGACGGGAAGGAGATCGTGGTGCATGCCGGCGAAGTGCTGTGCATCCCGCCGCACATGCCGCACAAGGCGCAGGCCATGGAAGACACCGTGGACCTGGACGTCTTCTATCCGCCGCGCCAGGACTGGCTCACGAAGAACGACGCGTACCTGCGCAATGCACAACCGGCCTAGCATCGAGGCGCAAGAGGAATCTCATGAAAGCTATCCGTATCCATGAATTCGGCGGTCCCGAGAAACTGAAGCTGGAACAGGTGCCGGACCCGAAGCCGGGGGCAGGCCAGGTGGTGGCGAAGGTCCACGCCGCCGGCGTGAATCCGGTCGAGACCTACATCCGCACCGGGACCTACGCGATGAAACCCAACCTGCCGTACACGCCGGGGATGGACGGCGCCGGCGAGGTCGTGAGTGTGGGAGAGGGAGCGACGCGTTTCAAGGCAGGCGACCGCGTGTACACCATCGGGAGTCTGACCGGAACCTATGCCGAGCAGGCGCTGTGCGGCGAGGCGCAGGTCTATCCGCTGCCCAAGAACGTGAGCTTTGCGCAGGGCGCGGCCATGGGGATCCCGTACGGCACCGCGTATCGCGCGCTGTTCCACAAGGCGAAGATCAGGGCGGGCGAAACGTTGCTGATCCACGGCGCCACCGGAGGCGTGGGAACGGCGGCGGTGCAATTGGCGCGGGCTCACGGCGTAACCGTCATCGCGACCGGCGGCACCGAGGAAGGGCGCAAGCTGGTGCTGAAGGAAGGCGCGCACCATGCGCTCGACCACCACGTGGCGGACATGGCCGAGCGACTGTCCAGGCTGACAGGCGGCAAAGGCGTGGATGTGATCCTGGAGATGCTCGCCAATAAGAACCTGGGCAAGGACTTGCCGATGCTGGCGAAATTCGGCCGCGTGGTGGTGGTCGGGAGCCGGGGCACGGTGGAGATCAACCCGCGGGACACCATGGTGCGCGACGCGAGCATCATCGGCATGACTCTGTTCAACGTGCCGCCGGAGGAGATGGCCAGCATCCACGCCGCGCTGGTGGCCGGGCTGGAGAACGGGACGCTGCGCCCGATCGTTGGCCAGGAGATCCCGCTGGCCGAGGCTGCGCGTGCGCATGAAGAGGTAATGAAGCCGACCGGCGCGCACGGGAAGATCGTGCTGGTGCCCTAGAAAAGCGGGTCCCTCACGGCTGAAGCCGTTCGGGATGACATTCCTCATTTCCTGTAGCGGGCTTCGTAGGCGCGGATGTCGGCCTCGTGGCGCAGGGTGAGGCCGATGTCGTCCAGTCCTTCCAGCAGGCAGAAGCGGCGAAAATCGTCGATCTCGAAGGCGGCCGAGAAACCGCTCTGGTCACGCACCTGCTTCTGCTCCAGGTCGATCTGCAAACGATAACCGTGTAGCGCGGTCGCGCGTCGAGTGAGCTCGGCGACCTTGCCCTCCCTCAAAACCACGGTCAGGATCCCGTTCTTGCCGCAGTTGTTGGCGAAGATGTCGGCGAACGACGGCGCGATGATGGTGCGGAAGCCGTAATCACCGAGCGCCCAGGGCGCGTGCTCGCGCGAGGAGCCGCAGCCGAAGTTCTTTCCCGCCACCAGGACGCTGGCGCCGGCATAGCGCGGCTGGTTGAGGACGAAATCGGCCACCGGCTGGCCATCGGTGGTGAAGCGCCAGTCATAGAACAGGAACTCGCCGAAGCCGGTGCGCTCGATCCGCTTCAGGAACTGCTTGGGGATGATCTGGTCGGTGTCCACGTTGGGGCGGGGAAGCGGCGCCACCAGTCCTTCATGCACGCGAAAAGGCTGCATCGGCCACCTCCTTGTATTCCCAGGCGCGGATGTCGGTGAAGTGTCCGGCGATGGCGGCGGCGGCCGCCATGGCGGGGCTCACGAGATGAGTGCGTCCGCCGCGACCCTGGCGCCCTTCGAAGTTGCGGTTGCTGGTAGAGGCGCAGCGCTCGCCGGGAGCGAGGATGTCGGGATTCATCCCCAGGCACATGGAACAGCCGGGCTCGCGCCACTCGAAGCCGGCCGCCAGGAAGATCTCGTGCAGGCCTTCCTTCTCGGCGTTGCGCTTGACCTCCTGGGAGCCGGGCACGACCAGGGCGCGCACCTTGGGGTGCACGCGGTATCCGCGCACCACGCCGGCGGCGGCGCGAAGGTCTTCGAGGCGCGAATTGGTGCAGGAGCCGACGAAGACGCAATCAACATGGATGTCCTCGATGGCGGTGCCCGGCG
>DATKKJ010000242.1 GCA_035543055.1 Terriglobales bacterium
GTCGGGCTTGTTGGAGAGTGTTCCCGCTCTGACCGCTGGAAGAAGCACGTCAGGATTTTCGAGATGTGCGTAATTATCGGCGTCGCCGGAGAACTGCTTGCTGATGGCGGAATTTTTCTCTTTTCCAGGCATCTCCAAAAGATTGCCGACGAAGAACTCGCCCAAGTCACTAAAGAAGCGGGGATTGCCAAAGTTTCTGCTAAGGAAGCGGCTGGTGCAGCGTCTCGCGCCGAGACAGCAGCAGGCAACGCAGGAAACCTGTCGGATAGAGCGGCGACGTCAGCGGGAAACGCGCTGGAGCTTGCCCGTGGTGCACGCCAAGAGGCGGACTCATTTGAAAAGGACATCATATCCGCTAAGAAGCAGGCCGCCGAGGCTGAATCGCACCTGGCCGAAGCGTTAAAGCAAGCAGTGGAAGCTAAAGCGGAGCTTAATCGCCTCAAGTCTCCTAGAACCCTAGCCAACATTCCCGAACTCATTTCCGTATTGGGCGCATTCAAGGGGGCGAAGTATCGTTTCTCCGGTGTTTTCGGAGATGAGGAGGCCGGCTCGTTTCTCTTGCAGATCAATGGTGCTTTAGAAAATGCAGGGTGGATCAGAGTAAAAACTACGCCTCCCGGCATGGAACCGTACATGGGCATTACTACTAGTCGTAACGAACAAATCCCCGTTCGGTACACCATAGGCACTGGCGTGCGCATTTGGGCTGCGTCAAGAACGCACACCCAACCGAAACGAGTATTGGGGTTGGGTTGCGAAAACGCTGCTAATACACCCGAGTTGCGGATTTTGGAGCCGTCGGTTCGGGCGGCGTTAACTCTTAGTCTTTGTCTTTCATCACACACTTCACCAATGCAGGAATTCCAGCCAGTGATGATAGAGCGCGAAAGCAGCGATCCAGATGTTGTGAAAATAGAAGTCGGCAAGAAGCCCTGAACAACAAATAGGAACGGGGCTGGCGGGTTCTACAGAAGGGGATGTCAACCGAAAACACTTTGGGCGGGTGGCCCGGCCTTCGGCGGGTGGCCCATCCTTTGACGCGGCCGATTTTGCCGCGGCAAAGGGTGGGATCGACCACAATCGCAGAAAGAATTTTGGCCTCCTAACCCATTGAATCCATTCGTGCAAAATCCTGATTATAGCTTTCAGCTAATTTTCCACTTGACCCAAGCGCTATAATAGAGTTGCGGCCCTACGGTCGCCGCTCGTCCGTTCTTTGAAACCTGGCGCTGCTAACTCGAGGCGATTGGCGGGCGTCTGAGCCCGCCGCCGAGACCCTGAGCTCGCGAAGGGTCTTCCTAAGTCCTTTGTTGGACGGATTTTGCGGAACTCGCGTTGATAGCAAACGACTTTGCAACAACTCTGTCGCTAAGTCCTTTATTTCAACAGATCAGGGGGAGGGGGTGGGGGTGGGTCCCAATCTGCAGTCTGCAATCTCAGATTCGCCGATGAGCCCGATCAAACGCCTTCGCTCAGCCAGCGCGCGATGTCGGTTCCGCTCTCGTCCAGCTCGAAGGCGGCGATGCGAAAGCCGTCGCCGCAGATGCGATGCGTTTTCGGGTCGCGCACCGCGCGGGTGATCCACTGGTAGCCGATGTCCGATTTGCCCAGCGTGAACCACTTCTGCGGCAGCACCTCCACCAGTCCCGCCTGCAGATAGATGGCGTGGATGGCATAGGCGGCGTCTTCCGGCTGCTTCGCTGGGTACAACACCGGCGCCAGCACCTCGTCCACGGTGTGCAGCCCGGCGGGCACATCGAGGGGATGCGTGCCCGGCGGCAGCACGGCGCTGATCTCCAGCTCCGCCAGCGGTTCGGTCGCCGAGTAGATGCGCTCGTTCGAGCTCTTGAACCAGCCGGCGATGTCGAGATACGAGAACGGCTTGAGTCGTTCGGGAGCGAAGGCGAGCAGGCGCACATTGCGTCCCTCGGGACACCAGATGCCGAGATTCGCAGGTGGCACGAGGAACGGCGTGCAGTATGAGTTGAGTGCCAGCAGCGGTTTCCCTGGTTCGTCTGCTGGTTCGAAGGTGACCAGGTAGGGCAGGTCACCGCTGTCTCCATGATAGCGCCACCCGAACCGGCGCTTCGATGCTCCGGCGATGACGGGAAATCGTTCCCAGTACCAGGGAGTCGGGCCGGGCGCTTTTTCGAGGAAGGCAGGTTTGGATGACGCAGGGCTCATCCCGCGGCGGGCACGCTGCGCGGTTTCACGTTCTTGCGGATGAACTCGATGATCTCATCCATCGGCGTGCCGGGCTGGAAGATCCCGGTGGCCCCGTTCTTTTTCAGACCTTCGATGTCCTGGTCGGGGATGATGCCGCCCACCAGCAGCAGTACGTCTTCCATCTTGTTCTGCTGCAGCAGGTCGTGGACCCGGGGCACGATGGCGTTGTGCGCGCCCGAGAGGATGGAGAGACCGATGACGTCCACGTCTTCCTGCAGGGCGGCGCTGACCACCATCTCCGGCGTCTGCCGCAGTCCGGTGTAGATGACTTCCATGCCGGCGTCACGCAGGGCGCGGGCGATCACCTTGGCGCCCCGGTCGTGGCCGTCCAGGCCCGGCTTGGCCACCAGCACACGGATCTTCTTTGCGTCTGACATGAACGTACAGGATACAACACGCAATCGGGTAATTGGGTAATTGGGTAATTGTGTAATCGGGTAATTGAGGAATTTAGCTCGGAGCGATTTTCAATTACCCAATTCCCCGATTCCCCGATTACTCAATCCTGTTTCTTGTCTCCATCGATGGAGCGCCAGAGGTAATAGCAGGCCAGGGAGCAGTAGGGCTGCCACTTCTTGGAGATCTGCAGCACGCGCTTGGGCTTGGGCATCTTGCGCATGCGGTAGGCCTTGCGGATGGCCAGGTTGATGCCAAAGTCGCCGGTGGGCATCACGTTCGGCCGGCGCAGGGCGAACATCAGGAACATCTGCGCCGTCCACGTGCCCACGCCCTTGATCTTGGTGAGCTGCGTGATCACTTCCTCGTCCGGCAGCTCGGGGAGCCGGGCGAAGTCGATCTCGCCGGTATTGGTCTTGTGCGCCAGGTCGCGCAAGTAGGACGACTTTTGCTTCGACATCCCCACCCGGCGCAGGTCGGCGTCGCTCAGCTTCTCCAGCGCCGCGGGATCGATGGCCCCGCCACAGGCGTCGGCCAAGCGCTGGAAGATGGTGGCCGCTGCCTTGCCGTTGAGCTGCTGGTAGGCGATGGAGCGCACCAGGTTCTCGAAGGTGGGCGGCGCATACCGCGGCTTGAGCGGGCCGACGCGGGTGATGATGGCGGCGAGGATCGGGTCGGCTTGTTTCAGGTGGGCGATGGCTTGCTTCATAGCTCACCACAGAGACACAGAGCGCGCAGAGAAAGATTCAGGATTTCCGCCGCTTTTTTCTTACATCCCGAGCGCAGCGAGGGAGCCTATCGTCAAGAGAATGCCAGAGGGTAGGGATCCCTCACCTTGTTCGGGATGAAGAAAAACGCTCCTGCATGTAGCGGTCGAAGTCGTCCCAGTCGAGGGTGATCTTCTTGTGCTTCTTGCGCGAGCGCCACTCGATGGCGCCGTGGGAGACCAGCAGGGTGCCGATGATGTGGCGGATGCGCCGCCCGCGGCGTCCGGCGGCGTAGATCTTGAACTCGATGTCCGAGCGACCCAGGTCGCGGTATGGGACAGTGAACTTCACGCGATGATCGGCCATCGGCGCTCCCTCTGGCTGGACTGTCTCGATTTTCAAACTTTATACCAATACGGCGTCGCCGAGGTGGACAAGATTCATCTCGAAGCTTTCGTTTCTTGGTGGAAGGCCGTGCATATTCGATCCGAACTACAATATTCACAGAGGGTGAGAGAGATGGCAGGAACGGATAATATGGGAAACCAGGCGGTCACAATCAGGGCAAAGCCACACCCCATCAAGCTGGATCTGGCCCGCACCGCTGTCTTGGTAGTCGACATGCAAAACGATTTCGGTGCCGCCGGCGGCATTTTCGAGCGTGCGGGGGTGGACATCCGGGGTATCCAGGGCACGGTCGCCCCTACCAAGCGCGTGCTCGACTCTGCGCGGGCCTCGGGCATGAAGGTCGTCTATCTGAAGATGGGGTTTCAACCCGATCTCTCCGACCTTGGCTCAGTGGATGCGCCCAATCGTGTTCGTCATTTGTTCTTTGGAGTTGGGAAGAGCGTTCTGGCACCGAACGGTGCGCCGAGCCGCCTGCTCGTGAGGGGCACCTGGAACACCGAGATCCTTCCGGAGCTGGTGCCCGGGCCGTCCGACGATGTCGTGTGGAAGCACCGCTTCAGCGGTTTCTATGAGACCGAGCTCCACAGTCTCTTGCAGCGGAAAGGGATCAGGTATTTGGTCGTCACCGGATGTACCACCAGCATCTGTGTTGAATCGACCGTGCGGGATGCGATGTTCCGAGACTACGCTTGCCTTCTGCTCGAAGACTGCATGGCGGAGCCGATCGGGCAGGACTTGCCCACCAGTTGCCATCAGGCCTCCCTGGTGGCGATGCAGACCTTGTTCGCGTGGGTAAGCGATTCCGGCGAGTTCGTGCGCGCTCTTGCAGTGCCGGTAGCCGTCGCGCAGACCGGCGCGTAGCCTACGTGATGCTGACTTCCGTGTACGTCCCATAAACCTGCTTGAGGGCTTCGCAGATCTCGCCCACGGTGGCATAGGCGCGCACGGCGTCCACGATAAAAGGCATCGTGTTCGCTGGCGAGATGTTGCCGTTGGCGCCGGCCTCGGGCTCCTGGGCGGCGGCGCGCTTGAGGGCGTCGAGGCGGCGGCGGACTTCGTCGTTCGAGCGACGTTCGCGCAGGGCCTTGAGCTTCGCCGACTGGTGCCGGCCGACCGACTCGTCGATGTAGAGGAGGTTCTGCGGCTCGGGCTCGTCCACGGTGAACTGGTTGGCGCCGACGATGATCTTCTCCCCGGCCTCGACCGCGCGCTGGTACTGGTAGCTGGCCTCGGCGATCTCCTTCTGAGGGAAGCCGCGCTCAATGGCCTTCACCATGCCGCCCATCGCATCCATCTTGTCGAAGTAATCGAAGGCGCCCTTTTCCATGTCGAGCGTCATCTTCTCCAGGAAGTAGGAACCGCCCAGCGGGTCGATGGTCTGGGTGACGCCCGACTCGTAGGCGATGATCTGCTGCGTCCGCAGAGCGATGCGCGCGGCCTCGGCGGTCGGCAGGGCCAGGGCCTCGTCGTAGCCGTCGCAGTGCAGCGACTGGGTGCCGCCCAATACGGCGGCGAGTGCCTGGATGGCGACGCGCGCGATGTTGTTCATGGGCTGCTGCGCGGTCAACGACACGCCCGCGGTCTGGCTGTGGAAGCGCATCAGGCGGGTGCGGTCGTTCTTGGCGCCGAAGCGGTCCCTCATCAGCCGGTACCAGATCTTGCGGGCGGCGCGGTACTTGGCGATCTCCTCGAAGAAATCGTTGTGGGCGTTGAAGAAGAAGCTGAGGCGGGGACCGAACTCGTCCACGTCGAGGCCGCGGCGCCGCGCCCACTCCACGTATTCCACGCCGTCGTAGATGGTGAAGGCCAGCTCCTGCAGCGCGGTCGAGCCGGCTTCGCGGATGTGGTAGCCGGAGATGGAGACCGTGTTCCACTTGGGCGTGAATTTCGCGCCGAACTCGAAGGTGTCGATCACCAGGCGCATCGAGGGCGCCGGCGGATAGATGTATTCCTTCTGCGCGATGTATTCCTTGAGGATGTCGTTCTGGATGGTGCCGCCCAGCCTCTTCCAGTCGGCGCCCTGCTTCTCCGCGACCACCAGGTACATCGCCCACAGCACCGAGGCCGGCGAGTTGATGGTCATGGAGGTGGTGATCTTCTCCAGTCCGATGCCGTTGAAGAGGATCTCCATGTCCTCGAGCGAATCGATGGCGACGCCGCATTTGCCGACCTCGCCTTCGCTGGCCGGATGGTCGGAGTCGTAGCCCATCAGCGTGGGCAGATCGAAGGCGACGGAGAGCCCGCCGCCGCCCTGCTCCAGCAGGAACTTGTAGCGCTGGTTGGTCTCCTCCGGCGAGGCGTAGCCAGAGAACTGGCGCATGGTGAAAAGCTTGCCCCGGTAGCCCGAGGCGTGGACGCCGCGGGTGTAGGGCGGCTGTCCCGGATAGTTCAGGTACTGCTCGTAGTTCCAGTCCTCGGGCTGGTCGGCCTGGGTGTAAAGGCGGCGGACCGGCTCGCCGGAGATGGTCGTGAAACGGGCGTTGCCGGCCTCGTCCTTGTTGATGCCGGTGGGCGCGCCGATGGGCTTCTCCGGCTGCTTTTCGAGCGACGGGCCGAGCGTCTTCTCCGCCCACTGCTTCTCCGAGGGCGACGGGTGACGGTTCTCGAAGATATCGTGGATCGGGCTTTCGGCGACCTGCTTGGAAGTCTTCTTCTCAGCCATAAAAGACAGGATTGACCCTCAAGGATATAGAGATGCTCGAGAGCAGGCAAGAGAGGGCGGTCACTGAACTACCCCACGGATTTCCTCGTCAGCTCCCACGCTTTGGCGTATTTCCAGCTCACATACAGCGCGTGGTAGAAGTGGAACAGGAACCCCTCGCGGCCATCGAGGAAGCCGAGGCGGAAAAAGTAGTTCCACTTGAAAAAGAAGAGCGGGCGCAGCCAGACGTCGAACCAGAACCACGTTTGCCTGTGGTCTTTGACGATCTGTTCGGCGGCCAGTGTCGAATAGCGCTCCATGTGCTCGATGTAGCTGGCGATGGTGGGATAGGCGTGGTGGATGAGCGGGCCGCGCAGGCGTCCGACCGGGCCTTCGACCCGCACCGTCTCGTGCACCGCGCGCTCGGGGATGCGTCCCTGGCCGCGGCGGAAGAGGCGCAACCCGTAGTCGGGCCAGTTGCCGCCGTAGCGCAGCCAGCGCCCGAAAATAAGGTTCTTGCGTTTGACCTGGTAGCCGGCGGTTCCGTCTTGCGGCGAACTCTTCAGAAAGGCGCGCAGTTCGTCGGCCAGCTCCGGGCTGACCTCCTCATCGGCGCCCAGGGTGAGGACCCAGTCTCCGGTCGCCTTGTCGTGGGCAGAGTTGCGCTGGGCGGCGTAGCCCTTCCACGGTTCGTTGAAGACCTTGGCCCCGAAGCCGCGCGCGACCTCCACCGTGCGGTCGGTGGAGCCGTTGTCCACGATGATGATCTCGTCCGCCCAGCGGACGCTCTCCAGGGTGCGCGCCAGGTTGGCCTCTTCGTTCAGCGTGATGTAGCAGACGGAGAGCGTCACGGCAGTAGATAGTAGCTGGTAGCTAGTAGTTAGGAGAAACAAAAGGCCCGCTCTGGCGCGGGCCTAGCTACTGACTACCCGCTACTAGCTACTTCGGTTCCGGGTTCTGCTGGGGCGCCGGCTGGTCGGGCTGGTACTGGACCGGTGGCCCCTGCGGCTGGGCCGGCATGGGCTGCGTGCTCAGGTCGGTGCGCGGGGTGATGCCTTTCACCGCCGGCATCTGCTTCACGTTGCCGCTCTCCGCATCATCCATGGAGATCGCCATGGCTTCCAGCGTGCGCCCGACGGAGCGGTCGAGTTCGACGCGCGCCTTCTCATAGGCCGACATGGCGGTCACCAGGTTGGATTCCGCGGTCGCCAGGTCACGCTGCGCTTGCAGCACCAGGGTATTGGTGGAGGCGCCCAGGGCGTACTTCTTCTGCTCCGCCTCCAGGCTCTCCTGGGCGAGGCGGCGCGCTTCCTGCGCGGCGGCGGCGCGGGCGCGGTTCTGCTGTACCGAGAATTGCGCGTTGCGCACCTCGATGACGATCTGGTTCTGTAGCTGCTGCAAGCGCATCTGGGCCTGGCGGTACTCCAGCTCCGAGCGCACCTGGTCGGCTTGGGCGGCGCGGTTCTTGATGGGGATGTTGACCGTCACCCCGACCCCGTAATCCGGGTACGTGTGGTAGAAGATGCTGCCCACCGCGCTGCTCCAGCCACCCACGAAATCAGGTGGAGGGGTGCATTCGGGGCTGCCGGCGGGAGCGCAGTTGGGATTGGTATGCCCGGCCAGCCCGGAGTTCCCGTAGAACCCGACCAGATTGACGCTAGGCAGCAGGGCATTGGCCGCCGACTTCCTGTTGATCGTGCGGTTGGTCAGGTCGATGCGCGACTGGGCGAGTTCGGGACGGTGTCCCAGCGCGTCCGAGATCAGGTCCTGAACCGGGATCACCGGCTCCTGCGCCGGCAAGGTCATGGTGTCGGTAGGGATCACCGGAGCGGCGGCGAGCGCCGGGTCGCTCAGGTTCCGCGAGACGGCGTTCTTGATCAGCAGCTGCTGCAGCTGCAGCGTGGTCTGGGAGACGATCAGGTCGCCTTCGCGGGTCGAAACTTCCGATTCGGCGCGCGTGATCTCGATGGGCGCCAGGGTGCCGATCTCCACCTGCTTCTTGTTGTCCCCCAGGGTCTTCTGTGCCAGGGCCAGGGAGCGCTCCTTGGCGCGCGTGTCCTCATAGGCGTTCACCAGGTCCCAGTAGATGTTCTGGATCTGGGTGACGGTGGTGATCACCTGCTGGCGGAAGGCGATGTCGGAGATCTCGCGGTTGTTCTTGGCGATGCGAATGAAGCGCATGTTGGGCAGGAATCCGAAGCCGGAGAGCAGCGGCTGGCTCACGGTCAGGCGAAAGTTGCTGCTGACGTCCGGATTGATCACCGAGAAAAGGCTATTGGTCGCCACCCGCTGGTTATTGAAGGCCAAATTCATGGTCGTGCCGGTGGCGAAGCCCTGGAAGTAATTGAAATTCGCAGTGCCGAAATTCTGCTGCAGCCGGTTAATGCCGGTGGTGATGCTGTTAGGCAGCGGCGAGGTCTGGTGCTCGATGCTCAGGGTCGAGGTGATGATCGGGTCGAAGGAGGGCACGTTGGCGCCTACGCCGGTGGTGGTGAGCACCTGTCCGGCCGCGCCCGTGCCGGCGCCGCCCGCTCCGGTCGAGGTGCCGCCCGCGCCCGCGCCCGACGCGCCTGAGCCGAACCCGCCCACGCCGCCGCCCGGGGTGCCTTGCACCACACCGGTCGAGACGCCGCGGATGGTGGCGCCCGCCTTGGCGCGCAGGATGTCGGTATCGGCGATGGAGAGGTTATAGCGAGCGATGGCCAGGTCGAGGTTGTTCTCCAGTGCCAGCGCGATGGCGTCATTCAACGAGAGCATCAACTGGCCGTTCGTGACCAACTGGTCGATGCGCGGCGCGTTGGTGAACACCGGCTCCTGCACCTTCCGCGGGATGTATGGTCCCAGCGGGTTGGGCACATGGGAGATACCTTTGGAAAAATCCACGGTTTGCGCCCCGGCCAAGCCGGTGACTAACAGGAACAGGGCCAGCAGACGCACAGACGACGAACGCGACAGACGCATGCTTCTTCTCCACGAAATCAGGGCTAACTGCAGTAAGACTGATCAGGGACCGATTCGTCACCCGATACATACGCAAACCGCGTCCCGGAGGTTTCCAAAATCGGCGCGCCGCACCCGGCGTACCGGAGACGACCCTTTCACGGAAGTGGGATAGTATAAACGACGGGCAGCGGCGAAAGTCGCGGGAAAGCTGCCCGGGCACGCGTGACCCGAAACCTGAAGCTGACCATCGCTTACGACGGCGCCGACTTTTCCGGCTGGCAGGTGCAGCCGGACCGGCCCACCGTGCAGGGGCTGCTGGCGGACGCGATCGAGCGGGTCACCGGCACCCGGACGCTGCCCCAGGGCTCGGGCCGGACCGACGCCGGAGTCCACGCGCTGGCACAGGTGGCCAGTTGCGCCATCGAATCCCCGATCCCGGCCGCCCATCTGGTGACCGCGCTCAACGACCTGCTGCCGCCCGCTATCCGGGTGCGCACGGTGGAAGAGGCCGCGCCCGATTTCCATGCCCGCAAGTCGGCCAAGGCGAAGACCTACCGTTATCGCATCTATCGTGGCGACATCTGCCCGCCCTTCCTGGCCCGCTATGTGTACCATCACCCCTATCCGCTGGACGAGCCGGCCATGATGGCGGCCGCCAACGTGGTGCTCGGCGAGCACGACTTCTCGTCGTTCGCGGCGGTCGATCCGGAGAAGGCCTGCGAGGAAGAGGAGAGGCCGAAGGTGCGCACCATCTCGTTCTCCCGCTGGGAGCGGCGGCAGGGAGATGAGCTGGTGTATATCGCGAAGGGCAACGGATTCCTGCACCACATGGTGCGCAACCTGGTGGGAACATTCCTGCAAGTGGGGAAGGGAAGCCTGAGCACGGCGGACTTCCGGCGGATCCTGGATGCCAAAGACCGTTCCGCCGCGGGCGCGACCGCTCCCGCCAGCGGCCTCTACCTGGTATCGGTGGAGTATTGATGGCGACCGAAGCGCAGATCACGGCCCAGCGCCTGGCGGTGCTCGATCCCGCCACCGGCGAACTGCTGCGGGAGCTGGAGGTCGCCGGCGCCCAGGATGTACGGGCGGCAGTCGAGAGGGCCCGCGCTGCCCAACCGGAGTGGGAGCGGCTCGGTGTCCACCGGCGCACAGCGACCCTGAGAGCATTCCAGCGGCGCCTGTACGAAAGTAAAGAAGCGGTGGCGGAGCTGATCTCGCGCGAGGCCGGCAAGCCGGTGACCGAAGGGCTGCTGACCGAAGTGCTGGTAGTGCTCGATACCGCCACGTTCCTGATGGAGAATGCCCACGAACTTCTGCGGGATGAGCCGATACCCCACGGCAACCCGGTGATGAAAAGCAAGCGGGCGTGGCTGCGTCGCGAGCCATACGGCGTGATCGGGGTCATCTCCCCCTGGAACTATCCATTCTCCACGCCCGCCGCCGAGGTGCTGGCCGCGCTGGTAGCGGGCAACACGGTGGTGCTCAAGCCGTCGGAGTTCACGCCCCTTTGCGCGCTGGAGCTGCACCAACTTCTGTTGGCTTCGGGTGTGCCGTCCGACGTTCTGCAGGTCGTGGTGGGAGAGGGCCCGACAGGTGCCGCGCTGTCCGCTTCCGCGGTCAACAAGCTGATCTTCACCGGCAGCGTGGCGACCGGAAAGCGGGTGGCGCAGGCGGCCGCCCAGCGTCTGGTCCCGGTAGTGCTGGAACTCGGCGGCAAAGACCCCATGATCGTCCTCGACGACGCCGATGTGGAAGTGGTCTCCAGCGGTGCGGTGTGGGGGGCCTTCGTCAACAGCGGGCAGGCCTGCCTCTCGGTGGAGCGCTGCTATGTGCATCGCAGCATCTACGAGAAGTTCGTACAGGCGTGCGTGCGGAAGACCGAGTCCCTGCGCGTAGGCAACGGCCGCGACCCTGAGACCGACGTGGGGCCGATGATCCACCAGCGGCAGCTGCAAACCGTCGAGGCCCACATCGAAGAGGCGCGCGCGCGCGGAGCTCGCGTGCTGGCCGGGGGCAGGCGGCTGCCCGAACTGGGGCCCAACTTCTTCGCGCCCACCGTCATCGCCGACGTCGATCACTCCATGCGTCTGATGCGCGAAGAGACCTTCGGCCCGGTGCTGCCGCTGATGCCGTTCGATTCCGACGACGAAGCGGTGGGGCTGGCCAACGATTCGGAGTTCGGCCTGGCGGCCAGCGTGTGGACGTCAAACCGCGCCCGCGGCGAAGCGCTGGCCAAGCGGCTGCAGGCGGGAACGGTGATGGTGAATGATGTGCTGACCTGCTTCGGCATCAGCGAAGCGCCGCACGGCGGCATGAAGGCCAGCGGCATCGGGCGCAGCCACGGGCGGTTCGGGCTGGAGGAGATGGTGCAGGTCAAGTACGTGGACTCCGACCTGCTGCCGGGCCTGCGCAAGGTGTGGTGGTTCGGCTACGGGGCGGAGTTCTCGCAGCAGATGCGAGGCTTCGTGGATCTCCTGTTCGGCCATGGCCTGCGGCGCCTCTCTGGCGGCCTGCGCGCCGTGGGCGCATTTTTCCGCAAGGGACGGTTGTAAACACAAGGTCCCTCCACTCGGACTACCGTACTCGGTCGGGATGACGATCCTTTGTTTAGTTGCGGAAGAAGTGCTGTGCGGGAGGTCACCACCGGAAGTGACATGGTTTCGGCGCTTATATAGAATGCACCGTTGACGCAACTTTCGACGTCGAGGTAACGAGTGGCCACCAACACCGCGTACCAGGCTGAACTGCAACAGCAGCTTCCCAATCACAAGCTCAAGCTGAAGAAGCCCGGGCAGCGCTCCTGCAACGAGAAGGACGAGAAGGGCAAGCTCTGTGGCGGCCACCTGAAGCGCTGGTTCTACACCGCCGACGTCAAGGAGCGGCAGTGTGGCGACGTGGCCAGGGCGCTCGGTCCCGATGGCGAGATCTACCGCTGCGAGTTCTGCAAGACGCTGTACCTGCCGAATCCCGAGGACCCGCACGGCCTGAACGTCGCCGGACAGGGACAGGTCTCGGTCTTCGGGCTGACGCTTCCGCCCAAGACCGACCAGGACAAGGGCACGCCGGCGGCGGCGGACAAGGACAAGGCAACGAAGGACGCCTTGCCCAAAGGCTGACGAATACCGGGGACCGCGGTTCGGCATCCAATCCAGGGTGGGGGAAGTTTGGATCGCGACAAGCTGATCTACGATTGGAACAACGTCCACCACGGGCTGTTCTATCCCGCGGGCAGACGCGTCCTGCTGAACGACGAATCGCTGCGTGACGGCCTGCAATCCCCCTCGGTGCGCGATCCCTCGCTGGCGGAGAAGATCGAGATCCTCCACCTGATGGAGGAGCTGGGCATCAACGCCCTCGACCTGGGATTGCCCGGCGCCGGACCACGCGCGGTCGAATCGGTCGAAGCCCTGGCCCGCGAGATCGTCCGCAACCGGATGAAGATCCGCGGCAACTGCGCCGCCCGCACCCACGAGAATGACATCCGCCCCATCGCCGACATCGTGCAGCGCACCGGCTTGGCGATCGAGGCGGCGACGTTCCTCGGCTCCAGCCCTATCCGGCGCTACACCGAGGGTTGGACCGACGACTTCCTGCTCCAGACCACCGAAAAGGCAGTGAAGTATGCGCGCTCGCTGGGGCTGGAGGTGATGTACGTCACCGAAGACACCACCCGCTGCGATCCCGAGACGGTGAAGCGCTTGTACAAGACCGCCATCGAGAACGGCGCCCGCGCCATCGTGATCTGCGACACCTGTGGGCATGCGACGCCGATGGGAGTGTTCACGCTGGTCAAGTTCATCATCGAGGAAGTGGTCAAGCCGTCGGGCGAGACCATCCGCGTGGACTGGCACGGACACTGCGACCGCGGCCTGGCGGTGGCGAATTCCCTGGCCGCCCTGGCGGCGGGCGCCGAGTGCGTCCACGCCTGCGCCAACGGGATCGGGGAGCGGGTCGGCAACACCCAGATGGACCTGATGCTGGTGAACCTGAAACTGATGGGCGTGGAGCCCTGGGTGCGCCAGGACCTGACCCGCCTTAAGGAGTATTGCGAGGCGGTGGCCCGCGCCACCCGAGTTCCCATCCCCAAGAATTACCCGGTGATCGGCGAGGACGCCTTCCGCACCGCCACCGGGGTGCACGCCGCCGCCGTCATCAAGGCGCTGAAGAAGAACGACCTGGAACTGGCCAACAGCGTGTACTCGGGTGTGCCGGCGCACTTCTTCGGCCTGGAGCAGGTGATCGACGTCGGCCCCATGAGCGGCAAGTCGAACATTATTTTTTGGCTGGAGCGGCGGGGTATCGCCGTGACCGACGAATTGGTGGACCGCATCTACCGCAAGGCCAAGGCGTCGGAGCGTACCTTGACCGATAGTGAGATCCTTGAGTGCTGCCAGAATTCTGCTGTCGGCAGCAGCGATTAGCGCACTACAATCTCCCGAATGTCACCCGACAAGAACCCAGGCGCTGCGCAGGGCTTCCAGGTCTGCCTGGACGAGACCATGCCCGGCGACGTCAACGCCATCGGCGCCGTGGTGCAGCGAGTGACCGACCTGCTGGTCGAGCGCGGCGTGGTGCGCGGCCACGAGATGGAGATCGCGCTGGCCCTGCAGGAAGCGCTGGCCAACGCGGTCCGCTACGGCGCCCGGAACGACCCCGCCAAGACCGTTCACGTCACCCTTTCCTGCGGGGAACGCAAAGGCATGAAGATCGTGGTGCGCGATCCCGGCCCTGGCTTCGATCCCGCTACCATCCCCAGTCCGGTCACCGCCGACGGGCTGCTCTCCGACCACGGCCGCGGGCTGCACATGATCAGGGCCCTCCTCGATGAAGTGACTTGGGAGAATAACGGTACCGAGATCCACCTGACGAAGTTCTAGCCGGCAGTCTCATGTCGCAAGTCACAAGTCGCGAGCTTGCGACCTGCGACTCACGACTTGCGACCTCCGTTGTATGATTTCCCTTTCGCTATGTCCCCGAACCGCATCGCCGAATCATCGGTTGCGCCCACCGTCCGCCAGCAGATCCAGCGCCTGGCGGCGCTGCCGGCGGTGCATGCCGCCTTCGGATGGTTCCGCGCTCACGAGCATGAACTGCGCGACCGTCAGCTCGAACTGGTGCGCATCCCGGCCCCGCCCTTCGGGGAAGAGGCACGCGGGGAATGGTTGCGCGCCCGCTTCTCCGAGATCAGGCTGGAGGACGTGCACGTGGACGAAGTGGGGAACGTCTTCGGGTTGCTGGCCGGCAGCGATCCGTTGCGCCCGCTGGTCGCCCTCACCGCACACATCGACACCGTCTTTCCCGCGACCACCCTGCTGAACGTACGGCGCGAGGGCGAGCGTCTGCTCGGCCCCGGCATCTCCGACAACGGCGCTGGGGTGACCGGCATGATGGCCATCGCCTCGGCGATGAAAGCGGCGGCCGTGCCACACGCCGCGGGCGTGCTGTTCATCGGCAATGTCGGCGAGGAGGGCGAGGGCGACCTGCGCGGCATGCGGCACATCTTCTCCCATCCGCGCTGGAAGGACATCATCGGCTATACCGTCGTGCTCGACGGCGCCGCCACCGACACCATCGTGACCCAGGGACTGGGCAGCCGCCGCTTCGAGGTCACCATCCACGGACCGGGCGGGCATTCCTGGAGCGACTTCGGCATGCCCAACCCCATCGCCGTGCTGGCCCGCGCCGTCGTCAAGCTCACCCAGACTCCCTTGCCTGCCGAGCCCAAGACCACCTGCAACGTGGGCGTGATCAGCGGCGGCAGTTCCGTGAATTCCATCCCCGAGCGCGCCTCCATGCGGGTGGACATCCGCTCGGCGCTGGACGAGAACATCGACCTGGTGGAGCGGGCCTTGCGTGAGGCCGTGGCGTGGTCCATCGCCGAGGCCCACGCCCGGGTGCAGGACCACGGCGAGCACGTCAGCTACGAGATCCGGCTGATCGGCAACCGGCCGGCCGCCGAACTGGAGCCCGGCGCCTACATCCTGCAGGTGATGCGCGCCGTGGACCAGCACCTGGGGAATAGCGCACGCCTGCACCGCGCCTCTACCGACGCCAACATTCCCATGTCGCTGCACAAGGAGGCGATCAGCACCGGGGCTGGCGGCAGCGGCGGCGGAGCCCACACCGTGCACGAATGGTACGACCCCACGCAGCGGGAACTCGGGCTGAAGCGCATTCTGCTGGCGGTCACGGCGCTCGCCGGGTTGCCGGAGCCGGAAACGGAATGAGGACTCTTCTCGCGGTTCTTTTCTTGTTCAGCTTGAACGCCTTCGCTCAGAAGGAGGCCTTGGTGCCGGACACGATCTTTGTCAACGGTGTCATCTACACCGGCACCCGCGCCGACGTGCCCAAGGGCACACTCGAAGTCGCGCGCGTGCAGGCGATGGCGGTACGCGGCGACCGCATCCTGTCGGTCGGGACCGATGCTCAGATCAAAGCCCTTAAGGGGCGGGACAGCAGGGTCGTTGATCTTGGCGGGCGCTTCGTCATGCCGGGCTTCAACGA
>DATKKJ010000243.1 GCA_035543055.1 Terriglobales bacterium
CGCGGGTTGTGCCTGCACCGGCAGAGTTGGGCCGAACCCGTAAAGGGGAGATGAGCGGCCATTGGTCCTCCGATCCAACGGAGAGCCAGAAAGACCGGCGCAAATATTCTCGGGGGAGAACGCGCCGGTTTTTTCTTTGCAGTCGTCAGTCCTCAGTTGCCAGAAACATTCCTTTGACGTGGTAGATTGTTCCGCTTTCTGAATTATCCCAGCACATTCGAGGAGCGATTATGAAGTGGAAGCCATCCTCCGCCGCTCTGTTCACGTTCGTCCTCAGTTGTCTCGCGATGTCCCAGCAGGTGACCGCGATTCGCGCCGGGCATCTCATCGATCCCGCCACCGGCAAGGTTACGGACAATCGGGTGATCGTCATCAAGGAGGGGAAGGTCGAGAGCGCAGGCGGCAGCGTGCCTGCGGGGGCGCAGGTGATCGACCTGTCGAAGCAGTGGGTGATGCCGGGGCTGATGGACGCGCACACCCACATCACGATGGATATTCCGCCGGCGCCGCCGGATGTCTCGTCGTGGGAGGCGGTCCAAGCCAAGGAGAGCACGGCGTTCCGCGCGCTGCGCGGGCTGCACCAGGCGGAGGACATCCTGCACAGCGGGTTCACCACCATCCGCGACGTGGGCAATGCCGGTAATTACGCCGACACGGCACTCCGCCAGGCCCTGGAGAAGGGATGGTTCGTGGGCCCCACCATCATCAACGCGGGCAAGATCATCGCGAACTTCGGGGGGCAATCGCACGGAGTCTCCCCGGAGCAGGGCCGCATGTGGAATTTCGAGTACCTGGACGCCGACAATCCGGCGGAGATCCGCAAGGCCATCCACCAGGACATCTACTACGGGGCAAAGGTGATCAAGCTGGTGGCCGACAACGAGGGCTTCGTCTACACGGAGGAAGACATCCGGGCCGCTGCGGACGAGGCCCACAAGGCAGGACTGAAGCTGGCGGTGCACGTGTTCGGAGGACAGGCCGCAACCAACGTCATCGAGGGCGGGGCGGACTCGGTGGAACACGGGTTCGGGCTGACCGACGAGCAGCTCCAGCTCATGAAGCAGAAAGGCACGTACCTGGCGGGCACGGATTTTCCCTACGAGCACCTGGCTGCCTTCGGGGGCATACTGCCTGGGTTCGACCTTCGGAAGACCGCCGACCAGATCCAGGACCGGCTGTCACGCGCCTACAAGATCGGCGTCAGAATGGCGTTCAGCACCGACGACATCGCCAACCTGCCGGGCAAGAACCGCGGACAGATGTCGATGGACTTTCTGGACATCTGGACCAAGGCCGGGATTCCCGCGCCCGCGATCCTGAAAGCCATGACCACGAATTGTGCGGAGCTGCTGGGGATCGAGAAGGAGCGCGGGGCGATCGCCGCCGGCCAATACGCGGACATCATCGCCACCACGGCCAATCCCCTCCAGGATATCCAGGCGCTGCGCAACGTGACCTTCGTGATGAAGGAAGGGCGGGTGGTGAAGCAGAAGTAGCCGGCGCGAGCGGTGGCAGTTGTACAATCGCGGCTTCGAGGAGAGCCAAAGTCCGGTGATGCGAAGATCTCTGATATTGGCGCTGGTGATGGTGGCAATCGGCGCCCAGGCGAAGTTCATCCCCGACCCCATCGTGCAGTACAAGGTCGACGCGCGCCTCGACCCGCAGGCCAAGACTCTCAAGGGCCACGAGGTCATCCGGTGGCGCAACCACACCAGCGACACCATCCCCGACCTGCAGTTCCATCTGTATCTCAACGCCTTCAAGAACAACCTGAGCACATTTTTCCGCGAGGGCGGGGCCAGCAGCCGACGAGTACGGTTCCGCGACGAGGCCGACTCCTGGGCCTACGTCGCCGTGCAGTCCATCAAGGTGGACGGCGAGGACCTGACCGCGAGAATGCAGTACATCCAGCCCGACGACGGCAATCCCTACGACCAGACGGTGATGCGCGTGCCCCTGAGCCGGCCGATCGCGGCCAACGGGCGGGTGACCATCGAGATCGAGTGGACGTCCAAGCTGCCGCGGGTGTTCGCGCGCACCGGCTTTCTGGACAATTTCTTCCTGGTGGCGCAGTGGTTCCCCAAGCCCGGCGTGTACGAAGGCCCGGGCGACCGGCACCGCGAGCAGGGCGGCTGGAACTGCCATCAGTTTCACGTCTCCACCGAGTTCTACGCCGACTATGGCACCTTCGACGTGAGCCTGACCGTGCCTTCGGACTACGAGATCGCGGCCAGCGGCGACGAGCGCAGCAGCAAGCAGAACGGCGACGGCACCACCACCCACGAGTTTTACCAGGAGGAGATCCACGATTTCGCTTGGACCACGCAGCCGCAGTCGCAGGTGCAGAAGATCGTGCGCACGTTCCGGGCCGACGAGCAGGTGACCCCCTCGGAGATCGCAGAGTGGTCGCGCAAGGAAGGCGTGCCGCCGGAAGAAGTCCGGCTCAAGGACGTGAAGGTGACGCTGTTCATCCAGCGGGAGCACGCGTCGCAGATCGAGCGCCACTTCCGGGCGGTGTTTGCGGCGCTGAAGTGGTACGGCATCTGGTACGGAAAGTATCCCTACGACGTGGTGACGTTCGTGGATCCGCCGTCGCCGTTCGGCCTGGGCGCCGGCGGCATGGAGTATCCGACGTTCTTTACCGCGGGCACCAGCTACTGGCCGGCGGCGCGACAGCTGAGCCCGGAGGGAGTCATCGTCCACGAGTTCGGACACCAGTTCTGGTACGGGCTGGTAGGCAACAACGAGTTCGAGGAAGCGTGGCTGGACGAAGGCTTCAACAGCTACTCCACCGGCAAGGTGCTGGAGAAGGCGTACGGGCCGAATTACGCATATCAACGGGTGTTCGGGGTTCCCATCCCGGTGCAGAGCTGGCTGAACTTGCCAGTGCCTCGCTATCCATGGAAGGGCGTGGACGGCGTCCCCATCGGCCAGTACTGGGAGTGGGTGCCGGAATACCACTGGCAGCCGAGCCGGAGATATTGGCAGGAAGCCGAGACCGATGCCATGGAGCGTTTTGCCTGGCTGGACCTGAATCGCTCCAGCTACGGCGTCCAGGCCTACGACAAGCCCGAGCTCACCCTGCGCACGCTGGAAGGGCTGCTGGGCGAGGCCTGGCCCAAGGTCATCCGCACGTATCACATGCGCTACCGTTTCAAGCATCCGGACGCGATCGACTTCATGAATACCGTCACGGAGGTCTCGGGCCGGGACTTCAAGTGGTTCTTCGACCAGACGCTGTATGGCACCGGGCGCCTGGATTACTCGGTCTCGTTCACCACCGGGGCCGCTCCCGAGAAGGACGGATTCTTCGACGAGAATGGGAAGCAAGTCCTGGTCAGACCTGAAAAAGGTGACGAGGACGACGATGACAAGGGCCCGGTCGAATCCGAGGTGCTGGTGCGGCGTCTGGGCGAGATGGTCTTCCCGGTAACGGTGCGGGTGAAGTTCGACGACGGCTCGGAAGTTTTCGAGCACTGGGACGGACAGTATCGCTGGCAGAAGTTCAAGTACACCAATAAGCCGAAGATCGTGATGGCGGAAGTGGATCCCGACCGCCAGTGGAAGCTGGAGGTACCGCGCACCGACAACAGCGCGCTGAAGGAGCCGGTCAAGCTGGCGCCGGAGAAGTGGTACCTGCGCTGGGTGGTGTGGATCCAGAACGTGCTGATGGCATTCTCGTTCTTTTCGTAAGACTTTTGACCGCAGAGTGCGCAGAGTTGAGAACAAAGGCAAAAGGCAGAAGGCAGAAATCCCTCTGCGATCTCTGCTTTCCCTGCGGTAAAGGATTTGGATGCGTGTAGCGGAAGCAATCTCGCAGGGCATCGGCGCCGCGTGGCGGACCAAGTGGCTGGCCATGATCTTCCTGGCCTGCCAGCTGGTGCTGGCGGCGGCCGTGGCCGCGCCCATGTATTCCGCCATCGCCGACCACGTGGGCAAGAGCGCGGTTGGCAACGAGCTGGCGCACGGCTTCAGCTCGGCGTGGCTGCTCGAGCTCCAGATCGCCTACAGCGGCTTCCTGAAGGGCTTCTCGACCGCGATCGTGTACGCCGGCGTGCTCTTCCTGCTGCTGAATACGGTGCTCTCAGCGGGCGCGTTCGAGGTCTTCACCCGGGGTGCGGGAGCGGGCCTGCACGCCTTCGGGCGCGGCGTCGGCAAGTACTTCCTACGCTTCTTCCGCCTGATGGTGATCGCGTCCGCGCTCTACTTCGTCTGCTTCCTGGTCTTGCAGGACTTGGGAGACAAGGGGCTGCGGTGGCTGTTCAGCAAGAGCGTGTACGGCGGACCACTCTTCTACCTGCAGTGGCTGCGGTGGGCGCTGCTGGCGTTCTTGGTGTTCGTGATCAGCATGATCATGGAATACGCGAAGGCTGACCTGGTGCGGGACGACCACGCCTCGGTGCTCGCGGCCCTGGGCCATGCCGCCGGCTTCGTGTTCAGCCACTTCGGCCGGACGCTGGCCATCTACCTGGGGCTGGGTGCGCTGGGTGCGCTGACCATCCTAGTCTACGGCGCCTTCGCCCGCTTCTTCCCCCAAGGCTCGGCACTCACCGTGTTTGTCTGGTTCCTGGTGGCGCAGGCGCTGATGTACGCGCGCTGGATCTTCCGCCTGGCCTCGTGGGCAGCCGAGATCTCCTTCTACAGGGTCCACGCGCACACCCAGCCGGCGCAAGAAGCATCGCTGGCTGATCTGCCGGCGTAAGCTGCTCAGTACTTCGGCATTTTGGGATCGATCTTGTCGGCCCAGGCGAGAATGCCGCCCTGGAGGTTGTGGACCTTCCTGAAGCCGGCCAGGCGGAGGAAGTCCACGGCCTTGGCGCTGCGCACGCCGGAGCGGCAGTGGGCCACGATCTCGCGGCTGCTATCGAGCTCGTGCACCCGCTTGGGCAGGTCGCCCAGCGGGAGCAGGTACCCATTGAGGTTGCAGATCTGGTATTCGTGGGGCTCGCGCACGTCGAGCACGAACACGTCTTCCTTGGCGTCCAGACGGCGCTTGAGTTCTTCGACGGTCATCTCGGGCACGGTCGTGGTGGCCGGCGCCTCCTCCCCGCGGATGCCGCAGAACTCCTGGTAGTCGATCAGCTTCGTGATGGTGCGATTCGGGCCGCACACCGGGCACTCCGGGTTCTTGCGCAGCTTGAGCTCGCGGAACTTCATCCCCAGGGCGTCCACCAGCAGGACGCGTCCGATGAGCGAGTCGCCCTTGCCCAGGATGAGCTTCACCGTTTCCGTCGCTTGGATCACGCCGACCAGCCCGGGCAGGATGCCGAGCACGCCGCCCTCGGCGCAGGAGGGCACCAGCCCCGGGGGCGGAGGCTCCGGATACCAGCAGCGGTAGCAGGGGCCCTGGGGCGTGGCCAGCACGCTGGCCTGTCCCTCGAAGCGGAAGATGGAACCGTAGACGTTGGGCTTGCCGCTGAGCACGCAGGCGTCGTTCACCAGGTAGCGGGTGGGAAAGTTGTCGGTCCCGTCCACCACGATGTCGAAGTCGCGGAAGAGCTCGAGCGCGTTGTCGCTGGAGAGGCGCGTCTCGAACTTGCGCACCTCGACGAAGGGGTTGATCTCTTTCAGGGTCTCGGCGGCAGAGTCGAGCTTCTTGCGGCCGACGTCGCTTGTGCCGTGGATGATCTGGCGCTGCAGGTTGGTGAAGTCCACGACGTCGAAGTCCACCACCCCGATGGTGCCGACGCCCGCGGCCGCCAGGTACATGGCCAGGGGCGAGCCCAGCCCTCCGGCGCCGATGGTCAGCACCTTCGCCGCCTTCAGCTTGAGCTGCCCCTCCATGCCCACCTCGGGCATGATGAGGTGCCGGGAATAGCGGAGGACCTCTTCGTTGGTCAGAGTGACCTTGTTGTCGACTGCCGTGGTCATACGCTTTGGTAATTGGGTAATTTGGTAATCGGGTAATTGAAAAACCTAGGCCAATTACACAATTACCCGATTACTCAATTATTCAATTCTCCCAAATCCCTCCCGCGATGGAGGGCACGATGGCGATGACGTCGCCCCGTTTCACCGGCGTCTGCTCCTTGCCCAGGTAGCGGATGTCCTCGTCGTTCAGGTACACGTTGACGAAGGCGCGCAGCTTGCCGTCGTCGGTGTAGAGGTGCTTGCGCAGGTCGCCGTAGCGCGAGGTCAGGTTACCCAGCGCCTCGCCCACCGTGCTGCCGTTGATTTCGACCGCCGCCTGCTTGTCGGCGTACTGCCGTAAGGGGGTTGGAATTAACACTCTCATAGCTTCTCGGCTGCCTAACGGATGCACGAGGAGCGGGATTCGATTCACCACATCGGCCATCACATGGGCTCCTGGTTCAAAATGAACTTCTCCGGTTCCTCGGTCATCAGGACCTCGACCGGCTCGTCGGCAAAGTACTTGGTCTCCTCGGTCTCGCCCCGCAGGGCGAAGGAATGGGTCTGGCAGGCCGTTGCCTTCTCCACCGAGGTGATCACGTACGAGCAGCCGATCCAGTGCGCCTCGGCGAGATCGGTCGGCGACCAGCGCGGGGGATGGTCGGGGTGCGAGTGGTAGAAGCCGACGATGTCGAGATCGCGCTCCCGCCCCTCTCGCTGGATGCGTACCAGTTCCTTGGGGTCGATGTGGTAGCGGTTGTGCGGCGCATCCAGACGCGTGTTCCCAGTGCGCACCACCTCCAGGACCGTGCGCTCGTCGCCTTCGATGGTGCCCAGCAGCACACCGCAGCACTCGTGCGGGTACGTCTCCTCGCCATGACGGCGCAGCGCGTGGTAACAGGGATGAAGGATCTTCAACATGAGCGAATCGGGTAATTGTGTAATTTGGTAATTGGGTAATTGCAGCCGACGACGGTTTTCAATTACCCAATTACCCGATTTCTCAATTACTCAATCCTCCTCCTTCCACACCCGCTCCTCGCTCAGGTACTTGTCCCCGGCGTCCGGGAACACGGTCACGATGACAGCACGTTCGCGCTTTTCGGCCAGTTCCCTCGCGACTCGAAGTGTGCCGACCATGGCTGTGCCGCAGGAGATGCCGGCCAGCAGGCCTTCTTCGCGCGCCAGGCGGCGCACCATGGCGTAGCTCTCTTCGGTGCCGACGCCCAGGTCGCGGTCAGCGAGGTTCGGGTCGTAGATCCTGGGCACGATGGCGGTCGCCATATGCTTCAGCCCTTCCAGGCCATGGAACGCCGAATCCGGTTGCAGGGAAATGCACTGGATCCTGGGGTTCAGCTCTTTCAGCCGCCGTGACGTCCCCACGAACGTCCCGCTGGTGCCCAAGGTGGCGACGAAATGAGTGATGCGCCCCTCGGTCTGCTCCCAGATCTCGGGCGCCGTGCCCTGGTAGTGAGCGCGCCAGTTGGCGTCGTTGGAGTACTGGTCGGCGTAGAAATACTTGTCAGGCTCAGCGGCGACCATCTCGTGGGCCTTGCGGATGGCGCCATCGGAGCCCTCGCCCGGATCGGTGTAGACGATGTGCGCCCCGTAGGCATTCAGGATGCGCTTGCGCTCCAGCGAGGCGTTCGCCGGCATACACAGAGTGACGCCGAAGCCGCGCGCCGCCCCGATCATGGCATAGGCAATGCCGGTATTTCCGCTGGTGGAGTCCAGCAACATCTTCCCCGGCCCCAGCTTCCCTGCCTGCTCGGCTTCCCGGACGATGTTGGAGGCCGCCCGGTCTTTCACCGAGCCGCCCGGGTTGAACCACTCCGCCTTGGCCAGGATCTCGATCCCGGGCAAGTCCCGGCCCAGCCGCGTCATCCGCAGCAGGGGCGTCTTCCCCACCAGGTCGAGGACATTGGCGGGCGGGCGAACTACTACCCCTGCCCCCAGTGTTACCTGTGGACGAGCACCCCGGTCTTTCGATCGGGCGGGTAGAGCCAAGTTCGTCACCCCGCTCTAACTTGCTCGAAAC
Organism: Terriglobales bacterium; assembly: GCA_035543055.1. Classification (NCBI taxonomy): domain Bacteria; kingdom Pseudomonadati; phylum Acidobacteriota; class Terriglobia; order Terriglobales; species Terriglobales bacterium. Next base: position 7,889 of record DATKKJ010000243.1, read on the forward strand.
AAAGCTGTATAGAGGCAAAATTCGACTGCTCGGATGCAATTAGTTTATAAAAGCAGATTCCCGGTGGGCAACTTCGCCGTCCTTTCAGGGTATCGTATTGCGGCGGCAGGTGGCTGCCAACCGCTCCGTTTGGGAACTCAGAATGCCTAAGACCATGACGCAACGTAGCTACGAAGACGCGGTCGCCTGGTTGCGCGATCACGGATTCGACATCCTGGAAGCTCCCGGGATGGCCAACCGCGTGTTCCTGAAGAAACACAACTGCTCGGCCGCTCTCCAGAAAGACGAGAACGGCGGGGCGAAGCTCTTCGCCCGCCCCGGCTACCTGAGCAACGGCGAGATCTCCAAGCTGATCGACCGCGGTTACCAGAAGTTCCTCAAGACCACCAAGACCGAGATCCCGGCCACCGCCGATCACCTGCGGGCGCTGCACGACTTCACCGAAGAGCTCAAGGAAGCCCTGGGCGGCGTCAGCCTGTACAACGAGTCGCTGGGCACCGTGAGTGACGAGTACGTGTACGACAGGGTGAAGGACCGCGACCTGCCCCAGACCCAGCGCCCCAAGCGTCCCTGGGAAGAAAAGCCCTCCGCTGAGAGCAAGAAGCGCGCCTAGCGGACCGGTTTTAGCTTGCAACCCGAAACAAGAAACTGGAAACTCGGTCGGCATGTCCGCGCAGCAGCCGTGTCCCCATCTGGCGTGGTTTGACGTCGCCGACCCGAACTCGGCCGAGCTCGACGAGCTGGCACGCCGCTACCGCCTGCACGAGCTGCAGATCGAGGACTGCCGCCACCGCCCCCAGCGCGCCAAGGCGGAAGAGCACGACAGCTACCTGTTCTGCGTCCTGAAAGAGATGTGTCCCGAGCAGGCGATCAGCTTCCGCGACCTGGACGTCTTCTACGGCAAGGATTACCTGATCACCGTGCATGAGGGGCCGTCCACGGCGCTCCACAAGGCCCGCGAGTGCGCCATGCAAGAAAAGCTGCAGCGGCTCGACCGCTTGTTCTACCTGATCGTAGACAGCGTGGTGGACGAGTACCACTCCCGGCTGGATGAGCTGTCGGATGCGACCTCCGAGATCGAGTCGGAGGTGCTGCACCGGCCGGACCCACCCATGTTGCGCCGCATCTTCGAGCTGAAGCGGAACCTGATCGAGTTCCGGCGCATCTCCAGCGCCATGCGCGAGGTGGCCAACGCCATCCTGCGCCGGGAAGGAGGGCTGGTCGGCGACGACCTGGACCCCTATTTCCGCGACGTGTACGACCACCTGGTCCGCACCGTGGACCTGATCGAAACCTACCGCGACCTGCTCACGGGCGCGCTCGACATC
>DATKKJ010000244.1 GCA_035543055.1 Terriglobales bacterium
GCTCGACGAGGCCACCCGCATGCAGGCCCTCGCCATGGGCGCGCTCGAGTGCTTGGAAAAACCCCTCGACTTCCGCCACCTGCAGCAGCGCCTCGCCGCCGCCTCTGCCATTACCGCCGGATAGCGCCCAAGCCCTGTCCATGTCAACCCAAAATAGAAATGTCCTATGCCTACCAAAATAGAAATGTCCGGTTCTAGGGAGCAGCAACAGACTGGTCCTTGGTGCGTCGCCGTGGGAGCCATGGCCTCCGCCACGGGTGATCCGTGGGAGGGGTCCACGGTTTGTTCGTGTGCAGCGCACGCGGTGGCTCTGGTGCTTCTTGGGGCCGCTGCGCAGGGAGCGCCCGATAACGCAGCTCCCGTCCCTTGTATGTGACGTGCAGGGTGCCGTCGAGCCGCTCCTCCACCGTAACCTTCCGCGCGCGGGTCGGCTGGTCGAGCTGGTAGAGCGCGCCGTGGTGCACGATGGTGAAGTCGTTTTTGACAGTGCGCTCTGCTTTGCTGCAGAGCACCCGGTCCAGCTCTCGGCTGGTGGGGGCAGGCCGGTGCAGATCCGCGGCGGCCGCGGCCACCTTGCTGAAGCGCCGGTTGTGCTGCGGCAAGTAGCGCTCGAGAAACGCGTTGGCTTCCGCCACGCTCTGGATCCCCACGAGTCGCATCTCGCGGACCAGACGATCCTGGAGGGTCTTGAAGAGCCGCTCCACCCGGCCTTTGGCCTGGGGGGAGTTGGCGTGGATGACGTCGATCCCGAGCTCGGCCAGGCTCCGTGCAAACTGGCTCAGGGGCTTCTGGTCGCTGAGCTGTTCGGCGATCGTCGGGGCGGCCCCCGCCTGATACGTGGGGTGTTTGTCGAGATAGACGCTCTGTGGGATGCCGGTCCTGCCGGATGTACCGTTTCAGGCTGTCCATGGCCGGCCAGGTGCCCTCGTAGTCAGAGCACCGGCCAGCCACGGTGTTGGTGGCATCGTCGAGATCCCCCATGAACACACAGACCGGGCCGCGGCCCTCGAACCAGTCGTGGTGCGAGCCGTCGATCTGCACCAGCGCCCCGCGCTGGGCCTTGCGCTCCCGCCACTGCCGATGCTTCCGTGGCCGCCGCTTCCGGTAGGCGATGTCGGCCGCGTTCAGCCAGAGCCGCAGCGTCTCCGCGTGGAGGCGGATCCCGTGGACCTCGCCCAGTTTCTCGGCGGCATGGGTGAGGTTGAAATCGCGGTACTTGTCGCGGAAGAGCCTAAGCGCCCGCGCCTTGACTCGCTGGGGAATGCGCTGGTTCGACGGCCTGCCGCGTGCGCGGTGGCAGATGCCTCCTTCCCCCTCCGCCCGGAGCCGCTGGACCAGCCGCCGAACTTGCCGGTCGCTCAGCCCAATGAGGCCGGCGGCCTCTCGCTGGGCCAGCTTCCGCTCGAGTGCCTGATGCAGAATGTGGAGTCGCCTTGCTTCCCGTCGGCTCATCGTAATCATGTCCTTGTCCGCCACAACGCCCTCCCTTGTTGGTCGAGCAGTGTAACGGGGCATAGGACATTTCCGCTCTGCCCAAGAATGTTGTCTTGAGCCTGTAACGATATAGGGACCAGTAACAGAAGAAAAAGGCATCGGTTCCTGTGACGTGATAGACCTCCCAGCCTTGACGCCAATCAAGGAGAGGAGGCGGAACCGATGCCCGACCCCAGTGTAACACGACTGCTCGCGATCCCGGGATACGGCGTGTCCCGACAAGCCCTGGACGAAGGCCGGCAGACCCTCACCCTCTGGGTCCGGCCGCTCGGCAAACGGCCCTACCACTGCTGCCGGGGGTGCGGGATCAGCACGCAGACGACCCAGGGGACGCCCCGCGAGCGGCGGGTGCGCGATCTCCCCTGGGGCCCGTGGACGGTCTGGCTGGTGGTCGAGGTCCACACGGTGGTCTGCCGGCGCTGCGGGCGGCGCCGGGAACGGCTCCCGTTCGTGACGGGCACCGGCCACCACACGACCCGGTTTGCCACGGCGGTGGCTCGGGACTGTGCCGACGCCCCGGCCCGCCGGGTGGCGGCGCGCTGGGGCTTGGCCGCCGAGACGGTCCGCCAGCTCGACAAGCGGGCACTCCAGCAGTGGGCGGCCAGCCGGCCGAGGCCCTCGCTGCGTTATCTCGGCGTGGACGAGATCTTCCTGGGCAAGGCCGCCAAGTTCCTCACCGTGGTGAGCAACCTGGGCAGCCGGGAGCCGCTCTGGATGGGCCCGGACCGGAAGCGGGAGACCCTGGATCGCTTCTTCCAGGAGGCGTTGCCGCCGGCGCAGCGGTGGCGGATCAGGGCGGTGTGCGTGGACATGTGGGAGCCCTTCACGCAGAGCCTGCGGGCCCACCTGCCGCGGGCGCGGATCGTCTACGACAAGTTCCACGTGCTGAAACACGCCAATGCCGCGGTGGACGAGACCCGCCGCGCGGAGTTCTTCCGGAAAGGCGGCGCGCTCCGCGGCCTCGTCCGCGGCAAACGGTGGCTGCTCCTCACCCGCTGGGCACACCTGGATCCCGCGAAGCGCCAGACGCTCGGCGACCTCTTCGCTGTGAATCGCCGCCTGCTGACGGCCTATCTGTTGCGGGAACAACTCGAGCAGCTGTGGACCTATACCTACGAAGGCGCCGCCCGCCGGTTCTTGACGACCTGGGTGCGGGCCCTGCGCTGGCAGCGGCTGCCGGCCTTCCAGACACTGGCGCAGCTGCTGTTCCGGCATGTGGATGGAATCCTGGCCTACTGCCATGAGAAGGTCCCGTTCGGGGTCGTGGAGGCGATCAACGGCAACATCCGCACCGTCCTGCGCCGGGGCCGCGGCTATCGCGATCACGAGTACCTCTTGCTCAAGGTCCAACGCTTCACGGCCGATGGCCGCCGGCTCAGAGCCGCATGACTACGCTGTCAACGCAACATTCCTGGTGAGGGCGGAATTTTCGAAAACTATTATAGATTGACGAATCCGCGCGGGATTTATCTAG
>DATKKJ010000245.1 GCA_035543055.1 Terriglobales bacterium
GGGACCCTATTCCCTGAAATGCTCCCACCCTGCAGGTTCTAGTCTCCGTCTCTTTCCCCCTGCGTCCACCAATTCCATCCTCTTTCCCGGTGTCACCTCCCCAATCAGCGTCACCTTCGCTCCCGCGACCTTCTCCGGCACCGGCTTCCCCGAGGTGAACAGCAGCTCATAGTCCTCTCCTCCGTGCAGCGCCAGGTCCAGGGTCGCCCCCTTGGCCACCGGCACTGCCTCCGCTTCGATCACTGCTCCCACCCCGCTCTCCTCGGAGATATGGCTCAGATCGGTCGAAAGCCCATCGCTGACATCAATGCACGCCGACGCCACCCCCCGCAGCGCTTGCCCGGCCGCGATTCTGGGTTCAGCTAGGCCCGCGTGGCGCGGCCGCCCTCGGCCGCGAAGTCTTTGGATTTCTGCTGCCGCACCTCCCAATAGCCCGGTCACATAGACCCCGTCTCCCACTCGTGCTCCCGACCTCCGCAGCGCCTCGCCCTTCGGCGCCTGCCCCACGACCACGACGTCGGCCACGACCCCCTTGGGCGATTGGGCCACGTCTCCCCCCGCCAGGTTCACGCCATATCGTTTCGCCAGCCCCAGCAGCCCTTTGAAAAACTCATCGACCCATCTTTGCTTAACCGACTCCGGCAGCGCCAGCGACAGAAAAGCGGCGATCGGCTCTCCGCCCATGGCCGCAATGTCGCTCAGCCCCCGCAGCAGGCAGCGATGCCCGATGACGCCCGCCGGATACCAGTCCCGGCGGAAGTGCATCCCCTCCAGGCTGAAATCGGTGGTGACCAGCAATTCGTACCCCGGCCTTACCGCCAGCACCGCCGCGTCATCGCCGATCCCCGCCCGCACCTGTGGGTGCCCTGTTCGGGCCATCTTCCGGATCCGCTGAATCAGTTGCCGCTCTCGAATCACACCCGGAGCCTACTCTCGCGCTGAATCGGTTTCAATTCCCGGCGCTCTCGGCGACCCCGGCGGTCACCCGATTACCTTGGTCCCCGTCCGTACGTTGCCTCTGGTACAACTCCAAAGCCCGACCCCGTTTACCCTTCCGGCATCTACCCTGGCTAGCCTGCCGCCACTACTCTTGGTTGACATGGATGACGGGGTTTGTTAGCTTTTCCCGTCCTATTCCAGACACTCTGGCCTTGGGCCCCTGGTGGTAAATTTTGCACCATCCGCAGGGAACGTCAGACCTCGCAACTGGCCTTTCCTGTATCGACGGATCAAAGGGCCATAACCTGGGCAAGTAACCTGGCGGCAGTTTCGCAGGTGACTGGAGATTACTTTTGCGAAAGCGCTATTACATCATGCTGGTTGCCCGTGACGGAGACGGACAGCTACGCAAGATCCCTATCCCGCTTCATTATCTGTACGTTTTCCTCTCCGGGGCGGTGATCGGCATGCTGACCATCACCGGCATGGCCGGGTCTTACGTCCGCATGCTGTGGAAGGTCTCGCATTTCAACCAGCTCCGCTCCCAGACCGTGGCGCTCAAGACCCAGTACAACAATCTAGAGAAGGCCGCCCAGGAGAAGGAGATCCAGGTCGCGTCACTTGGCTCCTTGGCCAACGAAGTCTCCGCCATGTACGGCCTGAAGTCTGAGCCGGTGCTGGCCGGCGGCCCCTCCGGCAGCCTGAGCGACCAGCAGCTGGCCACCTCCATCGGCCAGCTCAACGCCCTGAGGTCATCTGCCATGAGCGGGGTGGCCACCATCGGCATCGCCTTCGGCAGCCGCAACGCCCGCCTGGACGACTGGGCGCGCCTGGCTAAGGCCCCGACCCTGTGGCCGGTCGAAGGCCCCATCACCGGCTCCTTCGGCGGGCGCATCGACCCGTTCAACGGCGAAGGCGCCTTCCACAGCGGCGTCGATATTTCCAGCACTTACGGCCACGCGGTAGTGGCCCCGGCCGACGGCGTGGTCACCTACGCCGACAACATGGCCGGCTACGGACGCATGCTGGTGATCGAGCATGGCAACGGCATCTCCACCCGCTACGGCCATCTTTCCGGATTCGCCGTGGCGCCCGGGCAGACGATCCAGCGCGGCGACACCATCGGCTACGTCGGCCAGAGCGGTCGCAGCACCGGCCCCCACCTCCACTACGAGGTTCGCATCCACGATGCCCCGGTGAACCCGTACAAATACCTGCGGGCCACCTTCGCCGGCACCCACAGTTATAGCGGCGGCGCCTCCGCCGGCGGCTCGTAAACCTGGTTTTCGACGAATTAGCCCGCGCGCCTGGCGCGGGCTTTCTCATAGGTGAAGAGACTCTAACGGACTGTCGTCCCCAACAGGCGTATGCGGGCGCTATTTCTTCTTCCTCTTTGCCGTCTTCCTCACCCGGTATTCGCTCTTCACCAGCCCGGTCTTGTACGACTTCGTCTCTATGTGCTGGAGCTTGATGTCGTGCGGCAGCTTGCCGAACAGCGGGATGCCGTCTCCGATCAGCACCGGCACGCGCGTGATCACCATCCGATCTACCAACCCTGCGGTGAGGAAGCGCTGGATGGTGATGCCACCGTCCACGTACAGATGCTTTGCCCCGCTCGCGCCCAGCCGCCGCACGATTGCGGCCGGTTCGCCGGACATCTGCTCGACCACTCCGCCTTTGATCCATGAAAGCTCGACCGGCCTGCTGCTCAACACGACCACCCGCTTCTTGCCGTACACCCACTTGCCGTACGATTCCACCCACTCGTAAGTCTTCCGCCCGATGACCACCGCATCCACGCTGGCATAGAATTCAGGGAACCCGTGCGGCTCGCCGCCATCCGCGGGCAGAAAATCAACCGCACCATTCGGCCGCGCCAGGAACCCGTCCACGCTCACCCCGACAAACACCGTCACCTTGATGCCTGGAGCTTTCGTACTCACTTCCGCCTCTTCTCTTTCGGTGTCGGTTTCTTCTCCGGCTCCGGCGCCGGCGCTGCCATCGGTTCCGTCGGTGGCTGGGTCAACACTTTCTTCAGGAACCCTTCCGGCAGGGTGGCCGTCAGCACCACCCGCTCCTTCTCCTGCTCCACCTTGATGCTTTCGAAGAAGGCCTTCACATCCGCATCGCTCGGTCGGGTGCTTCCTTGTGCGCCCGTGATCATGGCGGCCAGCAGCTGCAGGTTCGAGCGGATGTTCGTGGCCTCGGCCTTATCGGGAGCGAACGCTTCCAGCTTCAGGTGTACTGCCCCGGTGTAGCGCACCGACGCCACCACCGTCGATCCTCCGAACAGCCCGCCCACCATCGGGATGTCCAAACCCTTGGGTGGCTGTCGGAAGACGTCGGCCTTGCCCACATTGCCGATGAACCACGCCAGGCTGCCCAGTTGCACATTGCGGTAGTGCTCGCGCACCAGCGCCGGCCCGCCACGGGGCACTGCCGAAGAGTGATAGTGGTCGATGATCTCGTGGATAGGCCCGGCGTGCCCCAGGTTCGACACCGCCACCTGGTCCAGCCCCAGGATGGCGATCCGCACCGTCCGCCCTTCGTGCGGCACCGCGTACACCGCCGTGTCCCGGTAGGTTTCGACCTCTTTCGCCAGCTTCTTGAAGTACGCTTCCAGGCGGGCCGCGTCGAAGCGCCCGACAAAGATCTCCGAGTACCGCGTCTCCCCTCCCGCGCTCCCCGGCCCGTGGACCGCGAACGCCGCCTGGTCGAGGTCGCGCTCGAACTCGAATCCCGTCTCCCGCACGAACTGCTCGTATTCCGCTTCCCGCTGGCTGTCCGTCTTCTTCAGGATTCCGGCGACGCGCAGCGGTTTCAGGTTCAGGTAGAAGACGCCGTCTTCGATCTCCGGCAGCAGGCGCACCGCGTCCGGCGGCGCCTTCTTGCGCAGCCAGACGGCGAAGCCGATGGCGGCCCCGATCAGGATCACCACCAGCGCAATCAGGATCTGCCGCCGGCGCCTCAGCATGCGGACCTCATCGGGCGCCTGGTCTCAGCGGAGCGCGGGAGCCGTGACAAGCACGAAGCGAGGGAGCGGGAGGGCTCAGACGGCCTAGGGCAGCAGGGTTCCACGGACCGCGAAATCATACCAAACCGAGCTCTAGCCCGGCCGCCCCGGCTGGGCAGCCGCTCCTCGAGTGTGAGAAGGCCCCAAGAAAATCCCTACCCCAGCCCGCAATCCGTTACAATGCTTGCTTGGAGAGCGGAATTTCGGGCCTTGGTTCGTCCTGTTCCGTCCAAATAAGAACAACTTACGAACTTTCCCGGCGGCAGCTTGCACGTTGGTTGCCGTTCGTGTTAACTTTGATTGTTTGCTTCGGCTTGTCCGAAGTGTCCCGGGCGCGGGAGTGCGCGCTTGGGCGGGAGCGATGCGGGATTTCCGGCGCGAGTATCTTTTCCGCGACGGTGCTGGCGAAACAGGTTTGCTGGCGTAGCTCAGCTGGTAGAGCATCTGATTTGTAATCAGAGGGTCAGGGGTTCAAATCCCTTCGCCAGCTCCAACATGATTTGGGCTCCGGCTTGGCGGTCCGGGGCAGCCACGGTAGCAGCAACAGACTCACGAATCATTCACTCCATTCGATTCTCCGATGGTCTTGGCGGCGCGCCTTTGTGCGCCCGCGACCTCGGGCTTGTCGTTGCGATCGCGTCGTCGGCACTTTGACAACTGGGCGCTGGGCACGAGCGGTGAGCTCGGTTGAGTTTGGGGACAGGTGGCCGAGCGGTTAATGGCAGCAGACTGTAAATCTGCCGCTCCTTGGAGCTACGGAGGTTCGAATCCTCCCCTGTCCACCAGAGTTTGCTTTGATGCGCAATCATCGGTTGATCGCAGCCATGGTCGCGTTTGTCGTGCTGGCCGTGCTGGCGTGGCAGACGCTGCCCGATGGGCGGATCCGATGGGTGACCTGGGCGGTGCTGGCGCTGTTCGCCATCCGTACCTTGGTCCACTGGCGGTGTGAGCAGCAGGCGGCCAAGAGTAACGAGCCGATGTAGCTCAGTTGGTAGAGCACTCCCGCGGTAAGTCGAGGCGTTTAGCGGGCGTGAGCGAAGCGGGAGCCCGCTGCCGAGACCCTGAGCGGAGCGAAGGGGCCCAGCGGTTGAAGTGATTCGAGCCGATGTAGCTCAGTTGGTAGAGCACTCCCTTGGTAAGGGAGAGGTCACCAGTTCAATCCTGGTCATCGGCTCCAGAGTTTCGATAGCGGGTTAGAGCAGGAAGGGCGGGAGTAACTCAGTGGTAGAGTCACAGCCTTCCAAGCTGTTGGTCGCGGGTTCGATTCCCGTCTCCCGCTCCAGAGATTGAAGGTAAGGCGGCGTAGCGAAGCACACGATGTCTCAGGCGACGTTCCAGCAGGCGGGCATTCCGGTAGAAAAGGGAGCCGAGTTTCAAGAGCTGAAGGCGGGCATCGAGCGCGCTTTTTCGCCCGCCGTGGCCGGGCAGTTCTTCAAGAAGCTGGAGAGCAAGGGCATCCGCATCCGGGAGTTCGAGAAGGTCCTGGATAAGAAGCTGCTGGAGCCGTTCGATCCGCAGCTCAGGCGGCGCGGCGCACGCAAGGTGTACGACGCCTTGAGCGTCGCGGACCAGAGCCAGATCCGGGAGCTTTATCTGCGCACCCTGGAGCAGGTGGACGACGAGTTGCGCCAGAAGTTTTTCAAGATCTACGTCATGTACTGAGGAACGGCGATTATGGCGAAAGAGAAATTTGACCGCACGAAGCCGCACGTGAACGTGGGGACGATCGGGCACATCGATCACGGCAAGACCACGCTGACGGCGGCCATCACCAAGGTGCTGGGCAAGCACAACCCGAAGGTGAAGTTCC
>DATKKJ010000246.1 GCA_035543055.1 Terriglobales bacterium
CATCGGCATCATGGCGCACATCGACGCCGGCAAGACCACCACGACGGAGCGCATCCTCTATTACACGGGGATCACGCACCGCATCGGCGAGGTCCATGAAGGCACGGCCACGATGGACTGGATGGAGCAGGAGCAGGAGCGCGGCATCACCATCACCTCCGCCGCGACTACCACCTCCTGGCGCGACATCCGGATCAACATCATCGACACGCCGGGCCACGTGGACTTCACCGCCGAGGTGGAGCGCTCGCTGCGCGTGCTCGATGGCGCCTGCGCCGTGTTCGATGCCGTGCACGGCGTCGAGCCACAGTCGGAGACCGTCTGGCGCCAGGCTGATAAGTACGGTGTCCCGCGCATCTGCTTCATCAACAAGATGGACAAGATGGGCGCCGACTTCGAGCATGCTGTCGACACCATCCGCAAGCGCCTCAACGCCCGCCCCGTGGCCATCCAGCTCCCCATCGGCCAGGAGGCGAATTTCAAGGGCGTCATCGACCTGTTCCAGATGAAAGCTATCCTGTGGAAGGACGAGACCCTGGGCGCCGAGTACGTGATCGAGGACATCCCGGCCAACCTGCAGAAGAAAGCGCAGGCCTTCCACAACACCATGGTGGAGCAGATCGTCGAGAACGACGACGAGCTCATGCACAAGTACCTGGAAGGTGAGAGCATCGGGCCCGAGGAGCTGAAGGCTTCGCTGCGCAAGAGCACCATCGCGCTGAAGCTGTTCCCTGTGATCTGCGGCACCGCGTTCAAGAACAAGGGCGTACAGCCGCTGCTCGATTGCGTAGTGGACTTCCTGCCTTCACCGCTGGAGATCCCGCCGGTCGAGGGGATCGATCCGGAGCATCCGGACAAGAAGAAACTCACGCGCAAGGCCGATGACAACGAGCCGTTCGCGGCGTTGGCCTTCAAGATCATGACCGACCCGTTCGTCGGCCAGCTGACCTTCATCCGGGTGTACTCCGGCCAGCTCAAGACCGGGGACAGCATCTGGAATCCGGGCCGGCAGAAGCGCGAGCGCATCGGGCGCCTGCTCCGCATGCACGCCAACAAGCGCGAGGAGATCAGCGAGATCTACGCCGGCGACATCTGCGCTTGCGTCGGGCTGCGCAACGTCACCACCGGCGACACCATCTGCGACGAGAAGCAGCCCATCGTTCTTGAATCCATCGAGTTCCCGGCGCCCGTGATCTCAGTCGCGGTCGAGCCCAAGACCAAGGCCGACCAGGAGAAGATGGGCCTGGCGCTGGGCAAGCTGGCGCAGGAAGACCCCACCTTCAAGGTCCACACCGACGTCGATAGCGGCCAGACCATCATCAGCGGCATGGGCGAGCTCCACCTGGAGATCATCATCGACCGCATGATGCGCGAGTTCAGCGTCGAGGCCAATGTCGGCAAGCCGCAGGTCGCGTATCGCGAGACCATCCGCAAGGCCAGCGAGGCGGAAGGCAAGTTCATCCGCCAGACCGGCGGCCGCGGACAGTACGGCCACGTCAAGATCCGGCTGGAGCCCAACCCGGGCAAGGGGTACGAGTTCGAGAACGAGATCGTGGGCGGCGCCGTGCCCAAGGAGTTCATCAAGCCGGTGGACCAGGGCATCAAGGAAGCGCTCGAGGGCGGCGTGCTGGCCGGCTACGAGATGGTGGACGTGAAGGCCATCCTGCACGACGGCAGCTATCACGACGTGGATTCCAGCGAGATGGCGTTCAAGATCGCCGGTTCGATGGCGTTCAAGGAAGCCGCCCGCAAGGCCAGCCCGGTGCTGCTGGAGCCGGTGATGGCGGTCGAGGTGGTGGTGCCCGAGGAGTACATGGGCGACATCATCGGCGACCTGAACGCCCGCCGCGGGCGGGTGGAAGGCATGGAGCACCGCGCCGGATCGCAGGTGATCCGCGCCATGGTACCGCTGTCGGAGATGTTCGGCTACGCCACCGACATGCGCTCGCGCACCCAGGGGCGCGCGACCTACTCGATGCACTTCGCCCGCTACGAGGAGGCGCCGCGCAGCGTGGCGGAAGAAATCATCGCCAAGGTCCAGGGCAAGACAGTCGGTTCGAAATAATTCAGTTCAGACGGTCCCACCGGGGACGGATTGACGGAGTCGATTATGGCGAAAGAGAAATTTGACCGCACGAAGCCGCACGTGAACGTGGGGACGATCGGGCACATCGATCACGGCAAGACCACGCTGACGGCGGCCATCACCAAGGTGCTGGGCAAGCACAACCCGAAGGTGAAGTTCC
>DATKKJ010000247.1 GCA_035543055.1 Terriglobales bacterium
AATAAAAAGTCGACGGTCCCTTCGCTGCGCTCAGGGCAGGCTAATAACGGTCGTCGGCAGGAACCAGTCGCAAGTCGCAAGTCGGGAGTCGCAAGTCGCAAGCTATTCGAAAGGCAATCGTTACGATCATGAGAAAGAGAAAGGTCCCAAAAGCCCGGCCCTATAGGGGACCGCGAAATCCGAGGGAAAAAGGCGATTGGGTGGAGATGATGTTCATGGCCAAGGCGAGCGGCCTGGGCTTCACCATCTGCCGCCCGTACGGCGTCCGATTCTTCGATTTCGTGGTATGTCCCAGAAAGGGCCCCATCAGCCGGGTGCAAGTCAAATCAGCCTGGAGCATTCAGAAGCGGATGTACCGCTTCAAGGCGTGCGGCGGCGGGCGGCGCCGCTATCGGCGGGGCGAGGTCGATTTCATCGTCGCTTACGTGGTCCCGGAAGATGTCTGGTACGTCATCCCGCTGTCGGCGATCCGCTTGGAGATGGGTTACGTGGCGCCCCATGTGCCCGGCAGCCGGGCTCGGTTCGAGAAGTTTCGCGAAGCCTGGGGCTTGCTGCGGGGTGAAGGGCCGGCGTACGGCATCAAGATACAGGCCTGCGCGGAGGGCAGCCGTCAGCCATCAGCCATCAGCCGTCAGGAAGAACCGACCGCAGGGGCCGCGGAGAGCGCAGAGGAGATTCATTTCCCGCAGATGGATGCGGAGCGATTTGGATGCTGCTTCTTTGAGCAGACGTTGGGGGTGTGAATCACGGCGGTCCCGGCGCTCGCGGTGGAACAAAGCCAGCGCTGCCCGACGCCTCGGCATCTCCTACAAGACGCTCTTGAACAAAATGCACGCGTACGGGCTAGACTAGGGATTTCGGGCAGTTTCGACCGCTCTTCAATCGCAAATCACAAATCGCAAATCACAAATGAAGCGATCCACGCCTACGGTCTGGACTGGCTCCCGACTCCCGACTCCTGACTCCCGACTCCTGACTCCTTCCCACTGCTATACTGTTTCGCTTTCTGCACGCGATTCCTGCTTTCCTCCTGGGTTCCCGGGAGTCCAAGTCTCCCGGAGGAGTGTGAGGTGCTATGAGAAGGTCCCTGCTCGCCATCCTGGTCCCCGTGCTGCTGTGCGGGCTCTCGCCCGCCCAGCAGAAAGCGCAACCCAGAAGGGCGCCCGGCCGGCCCGCGAGGGGGCCCGCCCGTCCTGCGCCCTCGTCATTCAACGTGCCCGTCGAGTACTACAAGCTCCCCAACGGCCTGCGCGTGGTGCTCTCCCCTGACCACACCGCGCCCACCGTCACCGTCGCCGTGTACTACCACATCGGCTTCCGCATCGAGCCCCGCGACCGCACCGGCTTCGCCCACCTCTTCGAGCACATGATGTTCCAGGGGTCGGAGAACCTGGGGAAGATGGAGTTCATCAAGCTGGTGCAACAGAACGGCGGCGTGCTCAATGGTTCGACGAGATTTGATTTCACCAACTACTTCGAGATCGTGCCCGCGAACAAGCTGGAGACGGTGCTATGGGCCGAGGCCGACCGCATGCACGGCCTGGCGGTGAACGAAGACAACCTGAAGAACCAGCAGGGCGTGGTGGGCAACGAGGTGAAGGTGAACGTGCTGAACCGGCCCTACGGCGGCTTCCCCTGGCTGGACATGCCGCAGTACGCCAACAGCAACTGGTACAACGCGCACAACTTCTACGGCGACCTGCACGACATCGAGGCCGCCACCCTGGGCGACGTCAAGAAGTTCTTCGAAGAGTACTACGCGCCCGACAACGCGGCCCTGGCCATCGTGGGCGACTTCGAGCCCGCCCAGGCCAAGGAATTCGTGAAGAAGTATTTCGGGCCCATCGCGGCGAGCAAGCGGCCGCCGCTGCCCGACCTGAGCGAGCCGCGCCAGGAGAAGGAGAAGAAAGCCGCCAAGGTGGACCCGCAGGCCAAGCGCCCGGCGGTGGCCTTCGCCTACCACATGCCCAAGCGCAACTCTCCCGAGTATTACGCTATGGGGCTGCTGGACCAGATCCTGCTGCAGGGTGACGACAGCCTGCTGCATCTGGAGCTGGTGAAGCGGCGGGGCTACACCGCCGAGGTCGAGGGCGGCATCAACCTGCTGGGCAACATGTTCAACTACGATGGCCCCATGCTGTGGATGGCCGACTGCTACCACGACCAGAACGTCTCCAGCGAGCAGATCATGCGGGCGGTGGACGGCATCATCGACATGGTGCGCACCACGCCGGTGGACCCGGGGACCTACAACCGCGCCCTGGTGAAGCTGCGCTCCGACCTGTACGGCAACATGGAGAGCCTGTTCGGCTTCGGGCGCGCCGACCTGCTGGCCAGCTTCGCACTCTTCGACGACAACCCGGCGCGCATCAACAGCCTGGAAGCGGAGTTCCGCAAGGTGACGCCCGAACTGATCCAGAAGACGGCCAACGAGTACCTGCGTCCCACGAATCGCACGGTGCTGTCCATCGAGCTCAAGCCGCCGGAGAAGCAAGAGAAGCCGGGCGGAGAGAAGCCGAGCGGAGGCGAACAATGAAAACCCTCATGAGATGGGTCCTGGCAGTGCTGGTGCTCACGCTCGCCGGCAGCGGCCTGGCGCCGGCCGAGAAGCAGAAGGCGCCGGCGGGCGGGCCGCCCAAGGGCTTCAAGGTGCCGCCGCACACCGATTTCACCCTGCCCAACGGGCTGAAGGTGACGCTGGTGCCCTACGGCAACGTGCCCAAGGTGACGGTGGACATCGTCGTGCGCAGCGGCAACCTGAACGAAGGCGCCGACCAGGTCTGGCTGGCCGACATCACCGGCCAACTGATGAAGGAAGGCACGGCGACGCACACCGGCGAGGAGATCGCGCGCGGGGCTGCGGCCATGGGCGGGGCCATCAACATCACGGTGGGGCCGGACCAGACGCGCATCCAGAGCGACGCCCTCTCCGAGTACGGACCCTCGATGGTGGCGCTGCTGGCCGACGTCACCCAGCACGCGTCGCTGCCCTTGTCGCAGCTGGACCGGCTGAAGAAGGACGCCATCCGGCGCGCGACCATCGAGCTCACTCAGCCGGGCAACATCGCCCGCCAGCACTTCCTCAAGCTGCTCTACCCTGACCATCCCTACGGCCGGATGTATCCCACGGAGGCGATGGTCCGGAAGTACAGCATCCAGGACGTGCGCACGTTTTACGTTCGGAACTTCGGGGCGGCCCGCACCCACGTGTACGTGGCCGGCAAGTTCGATGCGGTGGCGATGCGCCGGACGGTGACCGCCGCCTTCGGCAGGTGGCAGCGGGGCCCGGAGCCGCTGCTCAACGTCCCCACGCCGGCCGCGGGGCGCGCCTTCGACCTTACCGACAAGCCGGGCGCGGCCCAGAGCACCATCCTGCTCGGCCTGCCGGTGCTCGACCCCAGCAACCCGGACTACGTCCCCTTCCTGGTGATGGACAGCCTGCTGGGTGGCTCGTTCGGCTCGCGCATCACCTCCAACATCCGGGAGAACAAGGGCTACACCTACTCGCCGTTCAGCCAGGTGTCCACGCGCTACCGCGACGCCTACTGGGCGGAGCAGGCCGACGTCACCACCGCGGTCACCGGGCCCTCGTTCAAGGAGATCTTCTACGAGGTGGAACGGCTGCAGAAAGAGCCGCCGGACGCCGCCGAGCTGAAGGGCATCCAGGAGTACCTGAGCGGGCTGTTCGTGCTGCGCAACTCCAACCGGCAGGGGATCATCAACCAGCTCAACTTCGTGGAGCTGCACGGGCTGGGCGACCCGTACCTGCAGAACTTCGTGCAGAAGGTGAACGCCGTGAGCCCGCAACAGGTCTCGGAGCTGGCCAAGAAGTACCTTGTGCGCGAGCAGATGAAGATCGTGGTGGTGGGGGACAAGGAAAAGATCGCCGACCAGGTCAAGCCGTACGAGACGGTGGCGGCGAAGCAGTAGCTGGTAGCTAGTAGTTGGTAGTTAGGGGGCACAGGGATGTGCCCCTTTTATGCGGATCCTCGAGCGACAGCCGGGGGCGGCTGTCCCACACAATCAGATCTGCCCGCGCGAGGGCGCGCGGGCTACTTTATGCGGATTCACGAAGAGCAGCCGGGGCGGCTGTCCCACACAAGAAGAAGCAGGTCCCTCACGGCTGAAGCCGTTCGGGATGACAGCATTGAAAAAAGTAAGAAATCTGCTTTCCTCGCGCGCTTTGCCCGTAGGCCGCTAAGTGTCCTGAAGGAAAAGCTCAACACAAAGGACACAAAGGTCAGCACGAAGGGACACGAAGCGAAAGAGAGTGAGACGCCTGACGGGCGTCTCTACAGAGATTCCTCAGCGTCCTCCGTGTCCTCTGTGGTTAAGAAGTGGATTTCGCGCGCAGGGCGGCGATCTGCTTCATGTGGTGATGGGTGTGGACGTAATGGAACTTGCGCCACTCGCTGACGGTGAAAGGGCCGAGAACGGGGTGGTCGGCCACTTTCACTTGCGCGCCGAACTGGCGCTCGATGTCGGCCAGTACGCCATCCATGGCCACCAGGTGCTCACGGATGCTGCGGGCGACCTGCTCGGGAGGGGCGCCTTTGGGCAGGGTGAATTTGGGCGCGGGGCGTCCGGTGGGGAAATACTGAAGGCCGGTGACCACGCGGGTGCCCAGCCACTGCTTAAAGGTGGCGCGGCCGGCGGAGGGCTGGCCGGCGGCGATGACCTTGCGCAGCGCCGCCGCGGTGGTTTCGAAGGCGATGGAGAGGTGCTCCAGGACCTGGCAGGCGGACCACTTCCCTTCCGCCGGCTGCCAGGACATCTGCTGGGGAGAGAGGCCGGTGGTGGCGGAATCGATCTCGTGGAGGGCGCGTTGGAGCCAGATATCCATGCAGGTTTCGATGGTGTCCAATAGAATGTCTCACGCATTATACGGACGGACGATATGAGAAAGCTTGCACTCCTGTTGCTGGTGGCGGCGCTGGCGGGATGCTCGTCGGAACCAACCAAGACGGCCGAAGGGCCGAAGCCGGCGGCGGCGCAGAAACCGGCGGTCAAGCCGCCGGAGTTCCAGACCGGGCGCACGGCGTTCTACGAGATGTACCGGGCGGCGCGGCAGTGGGCGCCGGACGTGAAGGCGTTCCGCCTGCAATCGTCGCCGACCAAGGAGGCGCCGGGGACCGACGGCAAGGCCGAGGTGTGGCTGGGCTGGTTCGCGTCGGCGGCGAAGCGGGAGGTCAAGCCCTACACCTGGTCGGGGGGGACGGGAGAGAACCTGCCGGAGCGCGGGGTGAGCTTCGGTCCGGTGGACAGCTTCAATCCCAGCAACGCCTCGACCCAGCCGTTCGACGCCGGCTTCCTGAAGTCCGACAGCGACGAGGCCTACAAGGCGGCGCAGGCGAAGGGTGGCGAGGCCCTGCTCAAGAAGAACCCGGGCCTGCCCATCATCTACACGCTGGACTGGGACGCGAAGTCGAACGAGCTGATCTGGCACGTCAGTTACGGAGAGACGCCGCAGGACTACAAGCTGAAGATCGCGGTGAACGCCTCTACGGGCGGGTTTCTGAAGAAGGAGAAGTGACCCGGCCCTGCTGCACCTGGGGGGCGAGGCGGCGCACTTCGCGCTGGGCGGCGGAGGCGAAGGGGCCGTCGGGATCGAGCTTCAAGTAAGTCTGATAGTTCTGGTAGGCGGCGGCGAACTCGCCGAGGGCCTGCAAGGCCTGGGCGAGGCGGAAGAGGGCGCGGGCGTTGTCGGGGGCGACGCCGGCCACATCGCAGAAGCGCGCGACCGCGTCGGGATAATTCTTCTGGGCCAGGAGCCTCTCGCCGGCATCGAGACCGCGCGCCACTTCCATCCGCTTCAGGTTTTCGGTATTGGGCAGGCGCTGCAGCGCGGCGCGGGCATCCGCGATCTGCGCGCCGTTGGGAAACTGGCGCACGTACTCGCGGTAATAGAGGGCGGCTCGCTCGGGTCTCTTGTCCTTCTCATAGGTGTCGGCCAGCTTGAAGGTGACGGAGGCCGAAGCCGGACCGAGCTCGAGGGCCTCCTGATAACGGTTGATGGCCGCCTTGTAGTTGCCGCGCTTGTAGTAGAAGTCGCCGACCTCGACGTCCTTCTCCGCCTTGTGGGGGTCGTAGGGCCGCATCTCGATGACGTCGGAATCGCCGGCGGAAGCCGACGGCGGAGGCGGGTTGTAGGGCTGCTTGCTCGAACTGTAACCGCCCTGAGCGGATTCCTGAGCGCGCCGGGATTGCTCCTCCGGAAAAGCCAGCGGGTCGGACGGCTTGCTGGAACTTTCGCCGGGTGAAGACTGCTGGGTCTTCTCCTGCGGCGCCGATTTGTCGGCGGGCGGCTTCTTGTCCTTGTCCTTCGATTCCGGAGCGCCGGGAGTATTGGCGGGAGGCTGCCCCTGGTCGCCCCAGCAAGTGTTCACCAGCACGTTGGCGCAGCCCTCGGAGAACTGGTCTTTGAGGCGCTGCCCGAGGCTCTTCTTCTCATTCTGCTCGGGGGTGTCGTAGGGATCGGGGCGCGTGGTGCGCGGCAGGTTGGCGCAGCCCGGGGTGGGGGCCTGGGTCCAGGCCAATGTGGAAACCAGCAGGAGCAGAGCTGCTGAGCGGCGGAGCATTCCGTCTATTGTAGACCGCACAGAAATGCAAATGTTGCGCTGGTCACGAGAAAAGCAGGTCCCTCACGCCTGAAGGCGTTCGGGATGACACTGGAATTCGGGATGACCCTGGAAAAAGAAGCGGCCGTTCCGCTGGTGGACGGAACGGCCGGGGCAGGCCCTCGGGGGAGGGAGGACAAACCCTAACGTTGCGGACTGATGGCGGCACTGGCCGCCGGGGCGTTGGAAGCCTGGGCGGGAGAAGAGTCGGTGCTGTTGGTCATGAGGCGGACATCGACGCGACGGTTGCGGGCGCGGCCGGCGGAGGTGCTGTTAGAGGCCACCTCCTTGTCCTTCCCCAATCCGATGACGTAGATCTTGTGCGCCGGGACGCTGTACTTCGAGGCCAGGTACTGGATGACCGCCGAGGCGCGGCGCTCGCTGAGCTGGTAGTTGTACTGGGGGTCGCCGACCGAATCGGTGCCCCCCTCGACCACGATGATGTAGTGGCGGGCATTGGGGAGCTCGGCGCCAAGCTCGTCGAGGGCCTTGCGGGCCTTGGGCGTGAGGTCAGCCTTGTCAAAGCCGAAGTGGACCGAGGTCTCGACGACGGAGTGGTAATTGTCCAGATTGGCGACCTGGGTGGCAAGAGAGTTGGCCCGTCCGGAAGCCTGGTTGGCCAGGTTCTGGGCCTCGTCGGCGGTCTGGCGGGCGCTGGCGGCCTTCTGGTCAGCGGCCTGGGCGCGCTGGTTCACGTCCTTGATGCCCAACTGGGCACGAGCGTCCACGTCCCGGATGGCGTTGGTGTTGTTGCGGGTCATCTCATCCAGTTCGTTGGTCTTGTTGATGACCGGGGTGACTTCGTTGCGCACGTACTTTTTGCTGGCACAGCCCACGCTGAGGAGCATGGTGGAGGCGGCGAGAACGGCTACAAAAGCGCGGTTCATGGGGGAAACTCCTTGAAACCCAGTGGGACGGGAAGGAAACACCCGTCACTCGACCGCATCAAGAGCACGCGTGGTGCCAACCTCTGATCCCGTGGAGCGCTATAAGCCTCTCAATATCAATTGCTTGTAGTGGGGAACTTTGGCGCGGGGGAGCGCCATCGGGCAAATGCGGCAGGGGCAGTAGAATTTTTACCGGGCGGTGGCTGATAGCATGGAAGTCACTAGCTGCGGGACCTGGGGAAGTTTGACGCTGCACGCGAGATCCTTCGCAGCTGAGGCTGCTCAGGATGACGCCGGTTTATGGATTTGAGGGAAAAAATCCGGGAGCTGCCGACCCAGCCCGGCGTGTACCTGTACAAGAACGCCGAGGGAGAGGTGATCTACGTCGGCAAGGCCAAGAACCTGCGGGCGCGGGTAAGGTCCTACTTTCTGGAGGGAGCGGCCGAAGACGCCAAGACCGGCTCCTTGCTGCGGGAGGCGGTGGACGTCGAGTACATCGTCGTGGACAACGACAAGGAAGCGCTGGCGCTCGAGAACAACCTGATCAAGCAGAAGAAACCGCGCTTCAACATCCTGCTGCGCGACGACAAGACCTACCCTTACATCAAGCTGACGATGGGCGAGCGCTACCCCCGGGTGTACGTCACCCGCAGGCTGCGCAAAGACGGCAGCGTGTACTACGGTCCGTACTTCCCCGGGAACCTGGCATGGCGGCTGGCGGACGTGATCCACCGCAACTTCCTGGTGCCGTCGTGCACCGTGGACCTGACGCGCTACCACCAGCGTCCGTGCCTGCAGTATTACATCAAGCGCTGCCTGGGGCCGTGCGTCGAGGGGCTGACCACGCCGGAGGAGTACGGGGAGGCGGTGCGCGACGTGCGCCTGTTCCTCGAGGGGCACCACGAGATGCTGGCGGATTCGCTGCGCGCGCGGATGGACGAGGCGGCGGTGAACCAGGAGTACGAGCGGGCGGCGAAGTATCGCGACCTGATCTCCACGGTGGAGCAGCTGGGGGCGCGGCAAAGGATCGCGGCGGCGGAGGGCGACGATGCCGACGTGTTCGGATATCACTACGAGAACAAGATGCTGGCGGTGAATGCGTTCCACATGCGCGGCGGGAAGATCGTGGACCGCAGGGAGTTCTTCTGGGAGGACTTACCGGAGATGGGCCCGCGCGGGGGTGCGCGGGCTACTTTGTCTGATTTTGAGCCAGGCGAGTTCTTCTCGGCGCTGGTGAAGCAGGTGTACCTGGACCAGCAGTATGTGCCCCGGCACATCTATCTGCCGGTGGAGTTTGACGACCGGGCGACGCTGGAAGAGGTGCTGACGGAGAAACGGAGGACGAAGGTCGAGGTCGTCATCCCGCAGCGCGGAGAGAAGCGTTCGCTGGTGGACCTGGCCGGGCAGAACGCCAAGCAATCCTACGAGCAGCGCTTCCGGGTGATGAAGCCGGCGCTGAAGGCCATCCAGGAGGCGCTGCAGGACGCGCTCATCCTGCCGGAGCTGCCCAAACGCATCGAGTGCTTCGACATCTCCCACATCCAGGGGGCGGAGACAGTGGCCTCGATGGTGGTGTGGGAAGAGGGGAAGATGAAGAAGTCCGATTACCGCAAGTTCATCATCCGCACGGTGGACGGCGTGGACGACTTCGCCTCGATGCGCGAGGTGGTGGGCCGTCGCTACAAGCGGGTGCAGGCGGACGAGCAGAAGATGCCGAGCCTGGTGCTGATCGACGGCGGGATCGGGCAGCTGCACGCGGCGGCGGCGGCGCTGGAGGAGCTAGGAATCATCAACCAGCCGCTGGCGTCGATCGCCAAGCGCGAGGAGATCATCTACGTGCACGGGCAGGAGAACGAGCCGGTGGCGCTGGACCATCACTCGCCGGTGCTGCACCTGGTGCAGATGATCCGCGACGAGTCGCACCGCTTCGCGGTGACGTTCCACCGCAAGCGGCGGGAGATGCGGGACCGCAGCAGCGAGCTGTTGGAGATTCCGGGGATAGGAGCACGCACTTCGAAGCGCCTGCTGCAGCACTTCGGGAGCCTGCGGGCGATCCAGCAGGCGGACGCAGCGGCGCTGTCAGCGGTGGTGAACAGCAAGCAGGCGGAGGCGATACTGGCCCACTTCAGGAGTCAGGAGTCGGGAGTCAGGAGTCAGTAGTACGTTTCACGTTTCACGTTTCGCGTCCACGTCTGGGCGGCGGTGCTATTGCTGGCTGCGCTTCTCGCGGATGTCCAGTTCCTCGATCAGGTACATCTTCACGTTGGCGGGCAGGCGGGAGTGCTTGAGGATGTCGCGGAGGGTCTGGGTGGAGAACGCCTGGACGAAGGCCAGCACCCGGGCCAGAGGAGTGTGCTCGCTCTTGAGCAGGGCCAACTGGACCTCGCGGCGCAATGACCACTTGGAGTGACGGCAGGTCTGTTCGATAAAGTGGGCGGGGGCTTCCTCGCGTCCCAGGGCCTGCACCACGCTGGCCTCGGTCATGCGCGGGTTGAGCAGCGCGGCCTCCACGATGCGGGCCTCCGGATCGCAAAGCAAAGCTTGAGCCACACGGTTGGAGCCCTGCTTGGCCAGGGCGAGGCGTTCGCCGGCGGAGATGGTCTCCAGGCGCAGCACGATCTGGTCTTCGGCGGCGCGCTTAATGTCGGGGGCGACCGCGGGCGTCAGCGCCACCTGCATCAATTCGAAGACGTACAGCGTGCGCACCATCGGCAAGGAGACGTGCCGCGGGGTACGGGGATGGCCGACGATGGCGGTGATCACCTTGCGATGCTTCATCACGCCGGGGTTCTTGACCAGCGTTTCGACCACGGCTGCGTTCAGGTCGCGGCGGGCCAAGAGACCCAAGGTCAGATCTTCGTTCATGCCGGGGTGAGCGGCGGCCTCGCGCAGGACGTCGGTGGACTGGCTTTGCAAGAGGGTCTCGAGGCGAGCCAGCTCGGCGGGCGCCACCCTGGCCACCCGTGGAGCGGTTCCGGGACCGGACTTGGGATGCTCGCGCATGTCAGCCGAAGATGCTGGAAGGGCGGGAGGCACGGCGGGCCAGGGCAAGCGCGCCTTCAACCGGTTCCCGCTCGCACAGGGAGACGCGTACGTGGGGCCGGCGGCTGCGAACCACGTCGGTGAAGGCCTCGCGAACCAGGGCGGAATTGCGAAAGACGCCGCCGCACATGGCCACTTCGACGGAAGCCTTTTCGGAAGGCCAAAGGCGGCGGAGGACGATGTGGCAGATCTCGGCCAGTTCGCCGGCGGCGCGCAGCAGGATGCCGCGGGCCAGATCGTCGCCCTTGGCGGCGTGCTCGGCGACATGAGGGAAGAGGGCGGCGAAATCGGGCGGGGGCTGGGAGCCGACGAAACGAATGACGTCCTCGTAGGTCCCCAGGTGCCAGGTGTTCATGATGGCGGGCAGGAAGCTGGTGCTCTCGCCGGCGTCGTGGGCCCGCAGAGCCAGGGCGACGGCCGCGCGCCCGATCCATTCCCCGGAACCCTCGTCGGAAACCACCGGTCCCCAGCCGCCGGCACGGACCGTCTGGCCGCGCTCATTGCGGCCGTAGGCGATGGAGCCGGTGCCGGCGATGACGATGGCGCCGGAATCCCGGGGAAACGCGGCTTCGAGAGCGATGGCGACGTCGGTGGCGATCTCCACTTCCCCGCCGACGAGGGAGGCGAGGAGGCGGCGGGCGTCTTCGGCATTCCTGGGATCGGCCGCGCCCGATAAGCCGTAACAGGTGCGAGCGAGTTGCGAGGGAGCGATGCCGGCGCCGGAGCAAGCCTGCTCGATGGCGGCACGCAGGTTCTGGCGGGCGTCGTCCTCGCTGACCCGGGAGCGCTTGGCGGTGCCGGAGAGTCCGCGCCCGAGCGCCCGATACTCGTCGGCTACCACGCACTCGGTCTTGGTACCCCCTCCGTCAATGCCGAGGAAGTAGGCCATTGGGTGTTTTCTATCACAGGTGTGGGAGAATCCGTTTCACGTTTCACGTTTCGCGTTTCGCGTGGGAGGACGGGATCCACCGACTGGACACCATAGACCTGCTGATCGTCGGGGCGTACCTGGCGGGGATCACGCTGTTCGGGCTGCGCTACCGGAGGTCGCAGCGCAGCCTGCGGGATTATTTCCTGGCCGACCGCAACGTGCCCTGGTGGGCGATCGCGCTGAGTATCGTGGCGGCCGAGACCTCCACGCTGACCATCATCAGCATCCCCGGCCTGGCCTTCACCTCGGACCTGGGATTCCTGCAGGTGGTGTTCGGCTACCTGCTGGCGCGGGTGATCATCAGCCTGATCTTCCTGCCGCAATACTTCCGCGGGGAGATGTTCACCGCCTACCAGCTGATCGGGCGGCGATTCGGGGAGCGGCTGCGGTCGCTTACCGCAGGTCTGTTCCTGGTGACGCGGGCGGCGGCGGAGGGAGTGCGGGTGTTCGCGGTCTCCATCGTGGTGGGGATCGCCATCGGCGCCGGCGACGTGGCGTCGATCGCCATCATCACCGCGCTGACCATGCTCTACACCTTCGAGGGCGGGCTGGTGGCGGTGATCTGGACCGACGTGGCGCAACTGGCGATCTATATCGCGGGGACGCTGGTCGGGTTCTACACCATCGTGCACCTGCTGCCGGCGCCGTGGGCGGAGGTGCAGCGGAGCCTGGCGGCGGCCGGAAAGCTGCGCATCTTCGACTTCAGTCCCGACTTCTTCCGGACGTACACGTTCTGGTCGGGGATCGTGGGCGGGACGTTCCTGACCACCGCCAGCCACGGCACCGACCAGCTCATGGTGCAGCGGCTGCTCGCGGCGAAGAACGAGCGGCAGTCAAAGGCG
>DATKKJ010000248.1 GCA_035543055.1 Terriglobales bacterium
GGTGGGCGAGGAAGTGGAGATCGTGGGCTTCCGCGAGACCCGCAAGACGGTGGTGACGGGCGTGGAGATGTTCAAGAAGCAGCTGGACGAGGGCATGGCGGGGGACAACGCCGGGCTCTTGCTGCGCGGCACGGGCAAGGACGAGGTGGAGCGGGGCATGGTGATCGCCAAGCCGGGCTCGATCACGCCCCACACCAAGTTCAAGGCCGAGGTGTACGTGCTGTCGAAGGAAGAAGGGGGACGGCACACGCCGTTCTTCAAGGGCTACCGGCCGCAGTTCTACTTCCGGACCACGGACGTGACCGGGGTGGCGGAGCTGCCCACGGGGACGGAGATGGTGATGCCGGGGGACAACGTGGCCCTGACGGTGGAGCTGATCACCCCGGTGGCCATGGAGAAGGGGCTGCGCTTCGCCATCCGCGAAGGCGGACGCACGGTGGGCGCCGGTACCATCTCGGAGATCCTGCAGTGAGGAGCTTCTAAGGTATGCGCGAGATCGTGACATTGCAGTGCAGCGAATGCAAGAACCGGAACTACTCGACCATGAAGAACAAGAAGACCACGCCGGACCGTCTCGAGTTCTCCAAGTTCTGCAAGAAGTGCCGCAAGCACACGCCGCACAAAGAGGTCAAATAGACCGCAGGAATTAGGGGCGTAAGCTCAACGGTTAAACTGCCGGTCTCCAAAACCGGACTTGGGGGTTCGAATCCCTCCGCCCCTGCCAGGACCGGAAGAAGAGTAGGGAAGAGGTAGTCAGGAGTCGAATGGCGAAGTCAGCGATTGCACAAATGGCAGAGAATGGCGGAATCGCAAGCGTCAAGTCGTGGCCGCAGCGGGTCAAGAGCTTCTACACCGACGTCCGCATGGAGATGAAGAAGGTGACGACGCCTTCATTCAAGGAAGTGCGTGCCACCAGCATCGTGGTGATCGTGGCGGTGTTCCTGTTCGGCCTCTACTTCTTCCTGATCGACAACGGGATCAGCTTCGTGGTCAACCGGGTCATCAGGTACGGGCAGACACTGGTCCGGTAAGGCGAGATATGGAAGCAGAAGAGAGAAAGGAATCGACGGTCCCGGAGAACGGGGCCCCTCCCGCCGCCGAGGGCACGGGCGAGGCTGCGGCTCCGGCCGAGGGCGCGCCGACCCCGCCCTCGAACCCGAACATGAAGTGGTACATCGTCCACACCTACTCGGGGTTCGAGCGCAAGGTGAAGGAGTCGCTGGAGTCGCGTATCAGCGCCTTCGGGCTGCAGGACAAGATCGGGCGGGTGCTCATCCCCACCGAGCCGGTGACGGAGGTGCGCGGCGGCAAGAAGTACACCAGCGAGCGCATGTTCTATCCCGGCTACGTGCTGGTGGAGATGGACCTGGCGGGGTTCCGCACCGGCGGTCCCGGCGACCAGGTCTGGCACCTGGTGAAGAACACGCCCCGGGTGACCGGGTTCGTGGGCACGGCCAACGACCCCACGCCGCTGTCGGACGAAGAAGTCAACCAGATCGTCTACCGGGTGAATATCGGCAAAGACAAGCCCAAGCTCAAGGTTAAGTTTGAGAAGAACGAGTCGGTGCGCATCACCGAGGGCCCGTTCGCGACCTTCACCGGAGTGGTGGACGAGGTGAACGAGGACCGCGAGACGCTCAAGGTCATGGTCACCATCTTCGGGCGCGCGACGCCGGTGGAGCTGGAGTTCGGGCAGGTGGAGAAGGTGGCTTAAGCAGTACTCAGTACTCGGTAATCAGTACCCAGTGAGATTCGAGAAGTCCCGAAACGCCGAAGTCGAAAATCCTAGGCTCGGGATGGGGACGGAAAAGGTAAAGAGGAAATGGCGAAGAAGGTAACAGGTCAGGTGAAGTTGCAGATCGCGGCGGGGAAGGCGACCCCGGCGCCGCCGGTGGGTCCCGCGCTGGGCCAGGCGCAGATCAATATCATGGAGTTCTGCAAGCAGTTCAACGCCAGGACCAACGCGCGCGAGCTGGACGGGCTCATCATCCCGGTGGTGGTCACGGTCTATAACGACCGCTCGTTCACCTTCATCACCAAGACGCCCCCGGCGTCCATCCTGCTGAAGCGGGCGGCGGGCATCGCCAAGGGTTCGGGCACCCCCAACAAGGACAAGGTGGGCAAGGTCACGGAGAAGCAGGTGGAGGAGATCGCCAAGCAGAAGATGCCGGACCTGAATGCGGCCAGCCTGGAGGCGGCGGTGAAGAGCGTGAAGGGAACGGCGCGATCCATGGGGATCGAGGTAACGGCGTAGCGAGTACCAAGTACTCAGTACCAAGTACCAAGTCGAAGACACCACGGCACGCGGAACATTGCGGGGCGGTGGGAGACGGAGAAGAAGTAAATGAGAAAAGCAGGCAAGAACATCACCAAGGCGAGGGCGGCGGTGGAGAAGCGAGCCTACGTGCTGCAGGACGCCGTGCCGCTGCTGCAGAAGGTCAAGTACGCCAAGTTCGACGAGACGGTGGAGGTCACGCTGCGCCTGGGGGTCGATCCCAAGCACGCCGACCAGATGGTGCGGGGCACGGTGGTGCTGCCGCACGGGCTGGGCAAGTCGAAGAAGGTGCTGGTGATCTGCGGCGCCGACAAAGTGAGGGAAGCGGAGAGCGCGGGCGCGGATTTCGTCGGCGGCGAAGACATGGTGGAGAAGATCCAGAAGGAGAACTGGACCGACTACGACGCCGTGGTGGCGACGCCGGACATGATGCGGTCGGTGGGCAAGCTGGGCAAGGTGCTCGGTCCCCGCGGCCTGATGCCCAACCCGAAGACGGGCACGGTCACCATGGACGTGGCCCGCGCGGTGCAGGAAGTGAAGGCCGGCAAGGTCGAGTTCCGCACCGACAAGACGGCGCTGGTGCACGTGCCGGTGGGCAAGATGTCGTTCGAGGCGCAGAAGCTGATCGACAACGCCACTACCGTGATCTCGAGCATCATCAAGGCCAAGCCGGCGGCGGCCAAGGGCAAGTACATCAAGGGCGCGACCCTGTCGTCCACCATGGGTCCGGGCATCCAGATCGACGTGGCGCCGGTGGAAGCGGCAGCGAAAGCGTAGTCGCGAAAAGCAGGTCCCTCACGGCTGAAGCCGTTCGGGATGACAAAAGTTTAGAAAAGGAACCGAGATGGCGGTCACGAAAGCGAAGAAGATCGAACTGGCAGAGGCGCTGGGCAAGGAGCTGGGCGGGGCCGAGACGGCGGTCCTGGCGACGTTCTCGAAGCTGAAGGCGGCGCAGGCGGAAGAGTTGCGCAAGACCATCCGCGGGGCGGGCGCCAAGTATCGCGTGATCAAGAACACCCTGGCCTCGCGCGCGGCCAAGGGCACCAAGGTGGAAGAGGCGCTGAAGGGCCTGAAGGGCGTGACCTCGATCGCCTACACCTCGGGCGACCCGGTGGCCCTGGCCAAGGCGCTGCAGAAGTACGCCAAGGACAATCCGGAGGTCAGCTTCAAGGCCGTAGTGCTGGAAGGCAAGGTGATGCCGGCCAAGACGCTGGACAACCTGGCCACCATGCCCTCGCGCGAAGAGATCTTCTCCAAGCTGCTCTTCCTGATCAATGCCCCGGCGCAGCGGCTGGTGACGGTGATGAACGCCGTGGGTCGCGATGTCGCGGTGGTCATCGACCAGGCGGTGAAGGAGAAGAAGTTCAAGGAAGCGGCGGAAGCCGCGTCCGCGTAGTACTCAGTACTCAGTGAGGTTCGGCCAGTCTGCGGGTGCGGTGGATTGGCGAAGGGAGTTTGGGGTGTTCGAGGTCCTTCGGCCTAGCGGCCCCAGGATTTCGGCGGCGGGCTCAGACGCCCGCCAAACGCCTCAAGTTATCGGTTGGCACGTGTTCCGCGGCCTATTGTCTGGTAGGTGGCGGACTGGAAACGGCGTCAGCGGATAACGATTCAGCACAATCGACAACTATCGGATTAGGAGAAACAGACAATGGCGGACTTGCAGCAGTTGGAAGAACAGATCGTAGGGCTGAGCCTGCTGGATGCGGCCCAGCTGGTGAAGAAGCTCGAGGAGCGCCTCGGCGTTTCGGCCGCGGCGGCAGCCCCGGTGGTCATGCAGGGCGGCGGCGCAGGCCCGGCGGCGGGCCCGGCCGCGGCCGAAGAGAAGACCGAATTCACGGTCGTGCTCAAGGAAGTGGGGGCCAACAAGATCAACGTGATCAAGGCCGTCCGCGAAGTCACCAGCCTGGGCCTGAAGGAAGCCAAGGACCTGGTGGACGGCGCGCCCAAGACCGTGAAGGAAGGGGTCTCCAAGGAAGAGGCCGAGACCATCAAGAAGAAGTTCACCGAGGCGGGCGCGACGGTTGAAGTGAAATAGTCGCCAGTCGTCGGTCATCAGTCGTCAGCAGGAAGACGGCTGCAGTTGAATCCGTGAGGGTGGTGAAGACATCAATATGTTCGCCATCCTCGCGAACAGCATCAGCAGTGCCGGCCCAGCCGGCGAGGATAGGCCAGCACCCACGGCGCGGAAACACACAATCGAAGCAAGGCCAAGCGCCTTTGATGGCGCCTGCGGGGAACCTTGTCCCTGCGGGCGCGAACGTGTTTTCGCGGCCGAGGGCACTCGCACCACGTAAGTTTCGCTGCACAGCCGAGAGCGGCTGTGCCACACAAGTTCAGGAGTCAGGAATGCCGAACAAAAGCAACGCCTTCCGCAAGCGGCTCGATTTTTCCAAGATCCCGGCGACCATCCAGATCCCCAACCTGATCGAGGTGCAGAAGCGCTCCTACGACCGCTTCCTGCAGATGGACCGGCTGCCGAGCGAGCGCGACGATGCGGGATTGCAGGCGGTCTTCCAGTCCGTGTTCCCCATCTCGGACTTCCGCAACGTCTCCCAGTTGGAGTTCGTGGACTACGCCATCGGCAACTGGGAGTGCAAGTGCGGCCACCTGAAGGGGCTGCACCACCTGCGCACCACCTGCCGGAACTGCGGCTCCACGGTCATCACCGACCCGTTCCACCCGGGCGACGTGTTGTGCGGCAAGTGCGGCACCTATAACGCCAACACGCCCGACTTCTGCAACAAGTGCGGCGACCCGGTCGGGCTGCAGCTGAAGTACGACGTGACCGAGTGCGAGGAACGCGGCATGACCTACTCCGCGCCCCTGAAGGTCACGATCCGCCTGACCATCTACGAGAAGGACCCGGAGACCGGCAACAAGTCGATCCGCGACATCAAGGAGCAGGAAGTCTTCTTCGGCGACATCCCGCTGATGACGCAGAACGGCACCTTCATCATCAACGGCACCGAGCGCGTGATCGTCAGCCAGCTGCACCGGTCGCCGGGCGTGTTCTTCGAGACCGCCAACAACCGCACCTACTTCCTGGGCAAGATCATCCCCTACCGGGGCTCGTGGGTGGAGTTCGAGTACGACCAGAAGAACATCCTGTATGTGCGCATCGACCGCAAGCGCAAGTTCCTGGGGACCATCTTCCTGCGCGCCCTGGGCCTGCGCTCGGACGAGGACATCCTGCGCACCTTCTACACGGTGGACAAGATCGCGCTGCGCGACAAGAAGATCTATTGGACGCTGGAGCCGGGCATCGAGCGGCCCACCAACCTGCTGGGACTGAAGCTGGCGCACAGCATCAAGAGCAAGGGCGGCGACGAGATCGCCCACTCCGGGCGCAAGATCACGCCCTCGATCCTGAAGGAG
Source organism: Terriglobales bacterium (assembly GCA_035543055.1). Classification (NCBI taxonomy): domain Bacteria; kingdom Pseudomonadati; phylum Acidobacteriota; class Terriglobia; order Terriglobales; species Terriglobales bacterium. The sequence continues at coordinate 5,651 of DATKKJ010000248.1, forward strand.
ATCCAGAAGGCCAGGATCACCGAGATCGAGGTGGACACCACCGACCTGGAAGGGGCCTTCACCGCCGCCGACATCGTGGACACCAGCAGCGGCGAGGTGCTGCTGGAATCGAACAGCGAGATCACGGCCGACAAGCTGGCCAAGCTGATCGACGCCGGCATCAGCGAGCTGCACGTGTTCTTCCCCGAGCGCGACGACGTGGGCACGGTGCTGTCGGCGACGCTGCGCCGCGACAACGTCAAGACCCCGCAGGAAGCTCTGATCGAGATCTACCGCAAGCTGCGCCCGGGCGATCCGCCGACCCTGGACACCGCCACCTCACTGTTCCACGGCATGTTCTTCGATTCGCGCAAGTACGACTTCTCGCGGGTGGGGCGGCTGAAATTCAACATCAAGCTGTTCGAGAAGAACGACGCCACCAACCTGGACAGCCGCACCCTGGAGCCGGAGGACTTCTACCAGACCATCCGCTACCTGCTGAAGCTGCGCAAGAGCATCGGCAACGTGGACGACATCGACCACCTGGGCAACCGCCGGGTGCGGGCGGTGGGCGAGCTGCTGGAGAACCAGTTCCGCATCGGCTTGGTGCGCATGGAGCGCGCCATCAAGGAAAAGATGAGCGTGTACCAGGAGATGTCGACGGCCATGCCGCACGACCTGGTGAACGCCAAGCCGGTGATGGCAGCCATCCGCGAGTTCTTCGGGTCCTCGCAGCTGTCGCAGTTCATGGACCAGACCAACCCGCTGTCGGAGATCACGCACAAGCGGCGGCTCTCGGCCCTGGGGCCGGGTGGGTTGAGCCGGGAGCGGGCCGGGTTCGAGGTGCGCGACGTGCACCCGACGCACTACGGCCGCATCTGCCCCATCGAGACGCCGGAAGGCCCGAACATCGGCCTGATCTCGTCGCTGTCGTGCTACGCGCGGATCAACGACTACGGGTTCATCGAGTCGCCCTACCGGCGGGTGAAGACCGGCCGGGTGCTCGACTTCGTGAGCGTGGTGAACGCCGGCGACAGCGAGTACCGCGTCGGTGACCACATCGAGAAGCACGAGGTGCAGCGGGGCAACGCCGACCTGAAGGAGCGGCGGCGGCGCCAGGTCGACTGCGAGCCGTACTCCTTCTACCTCTCGGCGTGGGAGGAGGACCGGCACGTGATCGCACAGGCCAACGTCGAGCTGGACGACAAGGGGCGCATCGTCCCCGAGCTGGTGAACGCGCGCAAGGCCGGCAACTTCGTGCTGGTGCCGCGCGACGAGGTGGACTACATCGACGTCAGCCCCAAGCAGCTGGTGAGCGTGGCGGCGTCGCTGGTGCCGTTCCTGGAGCACGACGACGCCAACCGCGCGCTGATGGGCGCCAACATGCAGCGCCAGTCGGTGCCGCTGCTGCGGGCCGAAGCCCCGCTGGTGGGCACGGGTATGGAGGGTGTGACCGCGCGCGATTCGGGCGCGGTGGTGCTGGCGCGGCGCGCCGGCATCGTGGACTCGGTGGACTCCGAGCGCATCATCGTGCGCGTCGAGGGCGAGCACCATCCCGGGCAGCTCTCCCGCGAGGTGGGCTCCGACATCTACACCCTGACCAAGTTCAAGCGCTCGAACCAGAACACCTGCATCAACCAGAAGCCGATCGTGAAGAAGGGCCAGCGGGTGGCCAAGGGGACGGTGATCGCCGACGGCCCCTGCACCGACCACGGCGAGCTGGCGCTGGGACGCAACGTCCTGGTCGCCTTCATGCCGTGGCGCGGCTACAACTTCGAGGACGCCATCCTGGTCTCGGAAAAACTGGTGAAGGAGGACTACTACACGTCCATCCACATCGAGGAATTCGAGATCGAGGCGCGCGACACCAAGCTGGGGCCGGAGGAGATCACCCGCGACATCCCCAACGTGAGCGAATCGGCGCTGCGCGACCTGGACGAGAGCGGCATCATCCGCATCGGGGCGACGGTGAAGGCGGGCGACATCCTGGTGGGCAAGGTCACGCCCAAGGGCGAGACCCAGCTCACCCCGGAAGAGAAGCTGCTGCGCGCCATCTTCGGGGAGAAGGCCGGCGACGTGCGCGACGCCTCGCTCACCTGCCCTCCGGGCATCGAGGGCACGATCGTGGACGTCAAGATCTTCTCCCGCAAGGGACAGGAGAAGGACGAGCGCGCCAAGGCCATCGAGGCCATGCAGGTGGAGAAGCTGGAGAAGAACCTCTCGGACGAGATCCGCATCCTGACCGACGAGCGGCTGAAGCGCCTGGAGGCCATCCTGGGCAATAAGGAAGTCCAGGCCGACCTGCACGACGAGCGCACCAACAAGCGCTTGCTGACCAAGGGCACGGTGCTGGACCGGGAGACCATCGAGCGCATCTCGACCCGCAACCTGAAGCGCATCAAGTTCGCCGACAAGGACCCGCGGGTGAACGAGCAGATCGACGAGATCGAGGAGATGACCTCGCGGCAGATCGACGTGTTGCGCAAGATCGTCAACGAGAAGATCGCGAAACTGCAGAAGGGCGATGAGCTGCCGCCGGGCGTCATCAAGCTGGTGAAGGTGTACATCGCCATGAAGCGCAAGCTGAGCGTGGGCGACAAGATGGCGGGCCGCCACGGGAACAAGGGCGTGATCGCCCGCATCCTGCCCGACGAGGACATGCCGTACCTGGCCGACGGGACGGCGGTGGAGATCGTGCTCAACCCGCTGGGCGTGCCCAGCCGCATGAACGTGGGGCAGATCCTGGAGACGCACCTGGGCTGGGCCGGGCACGAGCTGGGCACCCGCATCAGCGCGCTGCTCAAGGAGAACTCGCGCGCCGAACTCATCCGCCGCGAACTGAAGAACATCTTCAAGGACTCGCCCTTTGTGGACGAGCTGGCGGACCTGGACGACGAGCAGCTGGAGTCCATCGCCCGCGGCATGGAGAAGGGCGCGTACTTCTCCTCGCCAGTGTTCGACGGCTCCAAGGAGCACGAGATCAAGGCCCTGCTGGGCGAGGCCGGCCTGCCCACCTCGGGCAAGACCGAGCTCTACGACGGCATGACCGGGGAGAAGTTCGAACAGCCGGTCACCGTGGGCTACATCTACATGCTGAAGCTGTCGCACCTGGTGGACGACAAGATCCACGCGCGGTCGATCGGGCCGTATTCGCTGATCACCCAGCAGCCGCTGGGCGGCAAAGCGCAGTTCGGTGGCCAGCGCTTCGGCGAGATGGAAGTCTGGGCGCTGGAAGCCTACGGGGCAGCCTACATCCTGCAGGAACTGCTGACCGCGAAGTCCGACGACGTCTATGGCCGCACCAAGATCTACGAGGCCATCGTCAAGGGCGAGGCGGCCATCGAGCCGGGCGTGCCGGAATCGTTCAACGTGCTGATCCGCGAGTTGCAGTCGCTGTGCCTGGACGTGGAGCTGATCATCACGCAGAAGAAACCGCTGGCCACGGCCGCGGCGGACTAGGGAAGTGTGCAGTGGCCGGTGGGCAGTGGACAGGGAGCCCATCGGCTGCTTGCCGAAAAGTTCTGGTATACGCGCCGTTTCGAGTCGCTCCGATCGAGACTGGCGGATCTGAGACTGGCCACTGAGCACTGACCTCTGGCCACTGGCAATCGGAGCCGCTGGCGGCGCGCGTTGGCGCCGCAATCGGAGGACACTTTGTACCGCACGAGCCCGTTCGATCTGGGGAACAACATCACGGACTTCGACTCCATCCGCATCAGCCTGGCCTCGCCGGAGAAGATCCGGAGCTGGTCGCACGGAGAAGTGACGAAGCCGGAGACTATCAACTACCGCACCTTCAAGCCGGAGCGCGACGGGCTGTTCTGCGCCCGCATCTTCGGCCCGGTCACCGACTGGGAGTGCCTGTGCGGCAAGTACAAGCGGATGAAGCACCGGGGCGTGATCTGCGACAAGTGCGGCGTCGAGGTCACGCTGTCGAAGGTGCGGCGCGAGCGTCTGGGGCACATCGAGCTGGCTTCGCCCTGCTCGCACGTGTGGTTCTTCAAGGGCCTGCCCTCGCGCATCGGCCACCTGCTCGACATCTCCCTGCGCGACCTGGAGTCGGTGCTTTACTTCGAGGCCTACGTGGTGGTGGAGCCGGGCGACGCCCCGGTGAAGGACCGCGAGGTCATCAAGGAAGAGGCGCGCTTCCGCGAGCTCGACCAGCAGTACCGGCCCACCGGCTTCAAGGCCATGATGGGCGCCGAGGCCATCAAGGAGCTGCTCAAGCGGGTGGAGGTGGAGACGCTCTCCAACGAGCTGCGGGAGAAGATGAAGCACGAGACCTCGGTGCAGAAGCGGCTGAAGTACGCCAAGCGCCTGAAGGTGGTCGAGGCTTTCCGCAAAAGCGGCAACAAGCCGCAGTGGATGATCCTGGACGTGATCCCGGTCATCCCGCCGGAGCTGCGTCCCCTGGTTCCGCTGGACGGCGGCCGCTTCGCGACCTCGGACCTGAACGACCTGTATCGCCGGGTCATCAACCGCAACAACCGGCTGAAAAAGCTGATGGACCTGCACGCCCCCGAGGTCATCGTGCGCAACGAGAAGCGCATGCTGCAGGAGGCGGTGGACGCGCTGTTCGACAACGGGCGCCGCGGCCGGGTGTTGCGCGGGGCCAACAACCGCCCGCTCAAGTCGCTCTCCGACACCCTCAAGGGCAAGCAGGGCCGCTTCCGCCAGAACCTGCTGGGCAAGCGCGTGGACTACTCCGGGCGCTCGGTCATCGTGGTCGGCCCCGAGCTCAAGCTGCACCAGTGCGGCCTGCCCAAGAAGATGGCGCTGGAGCTGTTCAAGCCCTTCATCTATCACCGCCTGGAGCAGACCGGGCAGTGCACCACCATCAAGCAGGCCAAAGAGATGGTGGAGCAGCAGGTTTCGGTGGTGTGGGACATCCTGGAAGAGGTGATCAAGGACCATCCGGTGCTGCTGAACCGCGCCCCTACCCTGCACCGCCTGGGCATCCAGGCCTTCGAGCCGGTGCTGGTGGAAGGCAAGGCCATCAAGATCCACCCTCTGGTGTGCACGGCGTTCAACGCGGACTTCGACGGCGATCAGATGGCGGTGCACATCCCGCTGTCGCCGGAGGCGCAGATCGAGGCCAGCGTGCTGATGCTGTCGTCGCACAACATCCTGTCGCCGGCGTCGGGCCAGCCCATCACCGTGCCCACCCAGGACATGGTGCTCGGGCTCTACTACCTGACCAAGTCCAGGCAGGGGGCCCGGGGCGAGGGCCGCGCCTTCGCCAACATCGAGGAGGTGCTGCTGGCGCTGGAGGCCAAGGAAGTCGAGACCCTCACCCCCATCCGCCTGCGCTACAGCGGCGAGGTCATCGACCTGACCACGGCCTACGACGACCAGGACGTGGTACACACCGAGCCGGTGAAGTTCGAGCGGCAGTACATCAACACCACCGTCGGCCGGGTGATCCTGAACGACCACCTGCCCTCCGCCATGCCGTACATCAACGGCCTGCTGAAGAAGAAGGGCATCGGGGCGCTGGTGAACTACTGCTACCTGCGCTTCGGGCTGGAGACCACGGTCAGGATGCTGGACGGCATCAAGGACCTGGGCTTCCGCTTCGCCACCCGGGCCGGCCTGTCGATCGGCATCGACGACATGCTCATCCCCAAAGACAAGGCCGACCTGGTGAAGGCCGCCGAGAAGCAGGTGATCGCGGTGCAGCAGCAGTACCTGGACGGCGCCATCACCAACGGCGAGCGCTACAACAAGGTCATCGAGATCTGGTCCAACGTCACCGAGCAGGTGGCGGACGAGATGTTCGGGGTGATGCAGGAGCAGGACAAGACCGGGCAGATCAACCCCATCTACGTCATGGCCGACTCCGGCGCCCGCGGCTCGAAGCAGCAGATCCGCCAGCTCTCCGGCATGCGCGGCCTGATGGCCAAGCCCTCGGGCGAGATCATCGAGACCCCGATCACGGCCAACTTCCGTGAGGGGCTGACCGTGCTGCAGTACTTCATCTCGACCCACGGCGCGCGCAAGGGCCTGGCTGACACCGCGCTGAAGACGGCGGACTCGGGCTACCTGACCCGCCGGCTGGTGGACGTGGCCCAGGACGTGATCGTCAGCGAGAACGATTGCGGTACGCTGGACGGCATCTACGTGGGCAGCATCGTCGAGTCGGGCGAGATCATCGAGCCGCTGCGCGACCGCATCGTCGGCCGCGTCTCGCTGGAGAAGATCAAGGACTACGAAGGCAACGTGATCGTGGACGTCAACCAGGAGATCACGGAGGAGCTGGCCGGCGCCATCCAGGCGGCGGGCATCGAGCGGGTGAAGATCCGCTCGGTGCTGACCTGCGAATCCAAGCGCGGGGTGTGCGTGGCCTGCTATGGGCGCAACCTGGCGTCGGGACGGCTGGTGGAGCTGGGCGAAGCCACCGGCGTGATCGCCGCCCAATCCATCGGCGAGCCGGGCACGCAGCTCACTATGCGTACCTTCCACATCGGCGGCACCGCGTCGCGGGTCAGCGAGCAGTCACGCCTGGAGGCCAAGAACAACGGCGCCATCCGCTTCGTGAACCTGCAGACGGTGCGCGCCAAGGAAGGCCACCTGGTGGTCATGAACCGCAACGGCTCCGTCACCGTGCTCGACGAGAAGGGGCGCGAGAAAGAGCGCTACTCCATCGTGTACGGCGCCAAGGTGAAGGTCGAGGACGGGGCCCCGGTGCAGATGGGCCAGGCGCTGGTGGAGTGGGACCCGTACACCTTCTCCATCCTGACCGAGATCGGCGGGTCGGCCACCTTCAAGGACCTGCAGGAAGGCATCACCCTGCACGAAGAAGTGGACGAGGTCACGGGCCTGTCGCGGCACGTGGTGGCGGAGTCGCCGGACGAGAAGCGGCAGCCGGCCATCGTGGTGAAGGGCAAGACCAACAAGCGCTACCTGATGCCGTCACGCGCCCACCTCATGGTGCAGGACGGCGACACCGTGTATCCCGGCGACGTGCTGGCCAAGATCCCGCGCGAGACCACCAAGACCAAGGACATCACCGGCGGCCTGCCGCGAGTGGTGGAGCTGTTCGAGGCCCGCAAGCCGCGCGAGACCGCGGTCATCAGCGAGATCGACGGCGCGGTCAAGTTCGGCGAGATCACCAAGGGCTACCGCAAGATCTACGTGGTGGCCGACAACGGCACGGAGAAGGAGTACCAGGTGCCGCGCGGCGTGCACGTCAACGTGCAGGAAGGCGAGCGCGTCCGGGCGGGCGAGCCGCTCATGGACGGCCCGCTCAACCCCCACGACATCCTGGCGGTGCTGGGCGAGAAGGAGCTCCAATCCTACCTGGTGAACGAGATCCAGGAGGTTTACCGGCTACAGGGCGTCAACATCTCCGACAAGCACATCGAGGTGATCGTGCGGCAGATGATGCGCTGGGTGAAGGTGGAGGACGTGGGCGATACCAGCTTCCTGCTGGAGCAGCAGGTGGACAAGTTCCGCTTCCGCGAGGAGAACGAGCGGGTGATCGCGCAGGGCGGCAAGCCGGCCACCGGCCGGCCGCTGCTGCTGGGCATCACCAAGGCGTCGCTCTCCACCGACTCGTTCATCTCGGCGGCGTCGTTCCAGGAGACCACGCGGGTGCTCACCGAAGCCAGCATCAACGGCATGGTGGACCACCTGCGCGGCCTGAAGGAGAACGTCATCGTGGGCCGGCTGATCCCCGCGGGCACGGGCATGGAGTACTACCGGAACGTGAAGCTCTCGCCCGAGCTCGAGGAACAGGCGGCCAAGGTGCAGGAGCAGGTGTCGCGCGAGTACGAGGAAGCCGAGCGCGCCCTGGAGCTGCTGCGCCACGAGGGCGAGACCGAGGAGATGGCGGCGGAGTAGCCGCCAGTCGGCGTCGTCATTCATCAGCGGGGGCGTAAGCCCCCGCGCTCCTTTTTGGTAGAGACGCCCGAAAAGGGGAGCTTCAATCACGGTTGGCGAATTGTTTACCTCAAACAAAAGCGTAACTGACAACGGGGCTGGCCTTCCGATAGGCTATGCGGGCCTATGGTGCGCATCCTAAGGCCGCTGCAGAAGGCCCTCTGGCAGGGACTGCAGCACGACATCTTCGCCGTCGCCAAGGCGGCGGCGTATTCCCAGATCCTGACCCTGTTTCCGGTGCTGCTGGTGGTGGCGTCGGCAGTGGCGGCCACGTCGGCCTCGGGGGAATACCTGAATCAGGTGTCGTACGCGTTGGAGCAGATCCTGCCCTCAGGCGCCGCCACGACTACCCGCTACCTCGACGCCGCCCAGCATCGCCCCCTGGGAACGCTGATCCCCACTTCCCTGATCACGCTGTGGACGTCCTCGGGCATCTTTGTCTCGTGGATGGACGGTTTCCGGAGGGCCTACGGCCTGCCCAAGACGTGGGGACTGGTGAAGGAGAGGTTCGTCGCCTTTTTCCTGGTTTTCCTGACCTTCGCTCCCATGGTCTTCGCCACCATACTGGTGGTGTTCGGGAACCAGATCGAAACCTGGATGGTCTTCCACAGCAGCCACGAGCTCGGCTTTTACATCCTGGCGCTTTGGGCCTTCGGACGCTGGGTGATCGCGGTGGTGACCAGCGTGGTGGTGCTCCAGCTCATCTATCACTGGGCGATCCCGCGCACCGACCCCTGGCATAACGCGCTGCCGGGTGCGGGGCTGGCCACGGCATTGTGGTTTCCGGCTACTTCGCTGTTCGGCTGGTACCTGCGGCACTTCTCCACGTACAGCCTCATCTATGGCTCCCTGGCCACCAGCATCGCGCTGCTGGTGTGGATGTACATCATCTCGGTGATCGTCCTGCTGGGAGCGGAGTTCAACGCGCAGCTCTTCCCCAAGGCGGCATCGGGCAAGGTCCCGGCACAAGAGAAGGAACTTCAGGTACGCTAACGAGGCCCATGACACTGAGGGAACTGCAGGAAGAGGCAAGACCGCGGGCGGGCGAAAGCGCGCAGCCACGCGTCTGGCGCAAGGCCAAGATCGTGTGCACCATCGGGCCTTCCAGCAGCTCGGAGGCGATGCTGCGGGAGCTGATGCGGCTGGGCATGGATGTGGCGCGGCTGAATTTCTCCCACGGCACGCACGAGGAGCACGCCCGGGTGATCGAGCGCATCCGCCGCTCCGCAGAGAGGGAAGGCCGTTCCCTCTGCATCCTCCAGGACTTGCAGGGCCCGAAGATTCGCACCGGGCGGCTGAAGCACCGCACCCCGGTGGCGCTGAAAGCTGGCTCCAAGGTCACGATCACGCCCCGGGACGTGCCGGGCACGGCTTCGCTGCTCTCGACCACCTACAGCGAGCTGGCCCGCGACGCGGAGCCGGGCTCGCGGATACTGCTCTCCGACGGCCTCATCGAGCTGCGGGTGCGCGCCGTCCACGGCGACGACGTGGAGTGCGAGGTCATCAACGGCGGCCTGCTGGGTGAGCACAAGGGCATCAACCTGCCGGGCGCCGCCATGAGCGTGCCCGCGATCTCCGAAAAGGACATGGCGGACATCGCCTTCGGCCTCAAGCACGGGGTGGACGCCATCGCCGCCTCCTTCATCCGGACGGCGGAGGACGTGCTCGCCGCCAAGCGCTACATCAGCGCCAAGGGCGGGACCCAGCCGGTCATCGCCAAGCTGGAAAAGCCGCAGGCTATCGAGCACCTGGAAGAGATCTTCGACGCGGCCGACGGGGTGATGGTGGCGCGCGGCGACCTGGGGGTGGAGGTGCCACCGGAAAAGGTGCCGGTGATCCAGAAGCACATCATCCGGCGGGCGGCGGAGTGGCGCAAGCCGGTCATCACCGCCACCCAGATGCTGGAGAGCATGATCGAGAACCCGCGGCCCACCCGGGCCGAGGCCAGCGACGTGGCCAACGCCATCTTCGATGGCACCGACGCGGTGATGCTCTCGGCGGAGTCGGCCAGCGGCAAGTACCCGCGCGAAGCCGTGGCTATGATGGCGAAGATCATCGTCGAGACCGAGGGCCACATGCTCAACGGGCAGGGGCAGCGGCATCGCCGCAGCGCGCGGCGGCTGTCCATCCAGGAGACCATCTGCGAATCGGTCGCGCACGCCGCCCAGGACCTGGAGATGAGCGCCATCGCGGTGTTCACCGAGACCGGGACGACGGCGCGATTGATCTCCAAGTATCGCCCCAAGGCGCACATCTTCGCCTTCACCAGCAACCAGGCGGTCTGCAACCGGATGAGCCTGCTGTGGGGAGTGCGTCCCAGCCTGTGCGAGGTCGCTCCCTCGGCCGAGGACATGCTGCGGGTGGCGCAGACGGAGCTCCTGCACAACGGGGCGGTGCATCCCGGCGACGTCATGGGTATCGTGGCCGGGACGCAAAGGTCGTCGGGCTCCACCAATTTCATGCGCCTGCACGTGGTCGGCGCGTCCGAAGCCGCCGGGCCCGGGCGGCGCCGCGTGCCCCGGCAGGAACGCGGAAAGCGATAAAGCGAGGTCATCATGGAGATCATGGCGATGGCCATCTTCGTGGCCCGGGAAGGCAAGGAAGGCGAGCTGTTCGCGGTGGTGCGCGAGTTCTATTCCATGCTGCGCCGCAAAGGCTACAGCCGCGACCTGCTTTACCGCGACGTCAAGAACCCGCGCCGCTTCATCCACCTGCGCTATTGGAAGTCGGAGGAGACCCGTGCCGAGGCCCACGAGGACCCCGACGTCCACCGCTTCTGGCAACGGATGGGCCTGCTGTGCGACATGGAGTCGGTGACCGAGCGCATGGAAGAGCTCGACTGGCAGGCCGAAGCCGCGGACTGACTCGGTTCAAAACTCCGGGAAAACTTGAGTAACCAGCACGGCTCAGGATGCGCTTGCGGCGGAGCGCCTTTCAGAGCACAATGCCGCCTACATGGAAGCTGGAATCGTCACCAAAGCCAAGCGGGTGCTGATCGCGGAGGACGACGTCACCCTGGCGACTGCCCTGACCAAGCTTCTGGAGCAGGCGGGCTTTGAGGCCACTTCGGCGTTCGACGGCCGCGAGGCCCTGGACGAGCTGCAGCGCCAGCCCTACGACCTGCTGGTGCTCGATATCCGCATGCCCGTGGTCGACGGTTTCCAGGTGATGGAGAGCCTGCAGAAGGCAGCCCCCCGGCCCAAGGTCATCGTCATCACCGCCGACACCGCCCAGGAAACCGTGCTCCAGGCCATGAAGGAGCAGGTGTACCAGTTCGTCCCCAAGCCCTTCTCGCTGCGGGCGCTGGTGCAGATGGTAGGCAACGCGCTGAACGAGGACGTTCCCCCCATCGAGGTGGTTTCGGCGCGGCCGCACTGGGTGGAACTGCTGGTGCCCTGCCATCGCGAGACCGCGGAGCGCATCACCAACTTCATGGCCCAGGTGAAGGGCGACCTTCCCCAGGAGGTGCGCGACTCCGTCGGCCAGGCGTTTCGCGAGATGCTGCTCAACGCCGTGGAGTGGGGCGGGCGCTTCGATCCCAGCCGCAAGGTGCGCATCGCCTACCTGCGCGCCAACCGCATGGTCATGTACCGCATCGCCGACCCCGGCGCCGGCTTCACCTTCAAAGAGCTGGCCCATGCCGCGATCGCCTATCCCGACGATCCCATCGCCCACATGAAGGTGCGCGAGGAGAAGGGCCTGCGGCCCGGCGGCTTCGGCATCCTGCTCACCCGCAGCGTGGTCGATGAGCTCATCTACAACGAGAAGCACAATGAGGTGGTGCTGATCAAGTACCTGTAAGCCGTATTCATATGCGGAGATTCGCGCTCATAGCAGTCATCATCGTGTGGTGTGCGTTGGCGTTCGCTACATCGGCACAGGATGCCAGAAGCGAACTGAATGCCGGTGTCGAAGCATACAAGGCGGGACGCCTAGATGAAGCGGTCACGCATTTTCAAGCGGTTGTCTTATTGGAACCGCAACTCCTCGTGGGTCACCTTTATCTGGGTACGGCACTTGCACAGCAGTATGTGCCAGGAGTCGAGGAGCCTAGTAACAAACAGATCGCCGAGCATGCGCTTGAAGAGTTTCACAAAGTGCTTGATCTCGATGCCGACAATCTGAACGCACTAAAGGCGATTGGTGCGTTGTCGTTTCAGCTGAAGCGATTCGAAGAGGCCCGGCAGTATCAGGAGAAAGTGATCGCCCATGACCCGAAGGACGAGGCAGCGTATTACACGATTGGCGTGATTCGTTGGATAGAGAGCTACCAGCCCCGGATGGAGCTGAGGTCGAAGCTTGGCCTTAAGCCTGACGAAGCATTGATCTTGCTGCCGGAATGCGGACAGGTCCGTGAAGCGAATTGGGACAAGGTGGAGGCCGGAATCCGCTCCCTCTCGCGTGCCCTTGGATTGCGGCCAGACTACGACGACGCGATGGCCTACCTTAATCTGCTTTACCACGAACGAGCCGATCTCCAGTGTGGTGATCCGGTTGCGCGCGAGAAAGATCTCGCGACCGCCGACGAGTGGGTTGACAAGACCATGCAGGTCAAGAGAGCAAAGCGCCGGCCTAATTGACCCAAGGCCCGCGGTGCTCGCCGTTGCCGCGGTCGCGCTCGTCGTCCTTGCCCGGGCCGATGTAGTTCCCGTACTCGTCGAAGTGCACGGTGCGGTCGTGCTTGCGCATGTAAACCTCGAACTTGCGGGCGGCGCGCCTGCGCTTCCAGCGGTAATACCAGTTGCGCAGGCCGTAAAACCTCTCCGAAGTGCGTCCCACGGGCGTCTTGTAGGGGAAGAGCTTGAC
>DATKKJ010000249.1 GCA_035543055.1 Terriglobales bacterium
TCAGGGCACCGACCGGGCAGATGTCGATGCACATGCCGCACTCTTCGCACTCCAGGTGGTCGCCCTTGTTGGGCGCGATGACCGACGACGACCCACGCTGCTGGATGCCAAGCGCCCACACGTCCATGCCCTCGCCGCAGATGCGCACGCAGCGGTAGCAAAGGATGCAGCGCGGGCGGTCGAAATACACCACCGGCGACCACTGCTGCTCCTCGCGGTGGTTCTTGGGGTCGATGAGCAGGGACTCGGCCGCGCCGTAGCTGAAGGTCATGTCCTGGAGTTCGCACTCGCCGCCCGCATCGCAGACCGGGCAGTCGAGGGGATGGTTCTGGAGCACCATCTCCAGCATCGCCTTGCGGGCCTGCTTGATCTCGTCGGACTCGGTGGTGACGATCATGCCCTCGCTGATGACCGTGGTGCAGGCGGTCTGCAGCTTGGGCATCTTCTCGACCTTCACCAGGCACATGCGGCAGGCGCCCTGGAGCGAGAGGCCGGGGTAGTAACAGAAAGACGGGACCTCGATGCCCACCCGCTTGCAGGCCTCGATGAGCAGCGTGCCGGCAGGGGCCGTGACCTTCTTGCCGTCGACCGTAATATTTACATCTGCCATGAAGAGCTCAGCTTTGAGATTGCTTCCATGCGTGCCTGTAATCTTCTTTGCGATAGAACGGCCATACTTCGATATCCCCGGAGCTGTTTGTCTGACGCCTACGCGTGTCAAAGACCTCAGCGACCTTCGACACCCAAGTACCAGGCACGCCGATCCACTCATACTCAAGCGTCGAACTCAAGAACTTCAGGTACCGATGAAACTCCTTCGCTAGCCGATAGTCCTTCCGTAATGCGGGGTCGATGCGATGCTCCCGGTAATCGGAATACAACATCCACACCGGCGGCAGTAGCTCTGACAGCACAGGGTCATGTTTTTCAATTGGCCAGTTTTCTTCGAACTCATTGTTGGTGATCCGGCCTTTATAGAAGTCGAGCAGCAACTGCGCTGCTTTTCGTCTTTTCTCCATTGCAACCATCAGTGTGAAAATACCGGTAGGATTTCGATTTGTTTTGTCTCCCCGAAAGGACACGGCTTACCTTCGAGATGATCTTCGAATTCTTTCCTGAACTTCTTCACGAACGCGATGGTAGGCATGGCGGCTGCGTCGCCCAGCGGACAGAAGGTCCGGCCGAGCATGTTCTCGGCCAGGTACTGGATGTTGTCGATGTCCTTCTTGACGCCGCCGCCGTTGTGGAAGCGCACCAGCGTCTTCTTCAGCCAGTCGGTGCCCTCGCGGCAGGGAATGCACCAGCCGCAGCTTTCGTGCTGGTAGAACTTCATGATCCGCATGGCCAGCTTCACGATGCAGGTGTGGTCATCGATGACCACGACGCCGCCCGAGCCGAGCATGGAGCCCGCTTTGGCCACCGCATCGAAGTCCATGGCGATGTCCACCTCGTCCGCGGTGAGCACCGGTGTGGATGAGCCCCCGGGAATCACGCCCTTGAGTTTGTGTCCCTTCCAGATGCCGCCGCCGACGTCGTAGACCATCTTCTTGAGGTTGTAGCCCATGGGCAGCTCGTACACACCGGGCTTCTCGATCTGCCCGCTGAGGCAGAACAGGCGGGTGCCGCCGTTCTTGGGCGTGCCCAGGCCGGCATACCACTCGCCGCCGCCGAGGATGATGTGGGGGACGTTGGCCAGGGTTTCGGCGTTGTTGATGATCGTCGGGCCGCCGTACAGGCCGACCACGGCAGGGAAGGGGGGACGGATGCGCGGCACGCCGCGCTTGCCCTCCAGCGATTCCATCAACGCCGATTCTTCGCCGACCTCGTAGGCGCCGGCGCCGCCGTGCCAGTACACGTCGAAGTCCTTGCCGCTGCCGAAGATGTTCTTTCCCAGGAAGCCGCGGGTGTAGGCGTCCTTCAACGCCTTCTGCATGATGTTCGACAGGTAGCGATACTCGCCGCGGATGTAGATGTAGCCGACCTTGGCCTCGATGGAGAGGCCGGCGATGACCACGCCTTCGATGACCGAGTGCGGATCATGCTCGAAGATGAGGCGGTCTTTGCAGGTGCCGGGCTCGCTCTCGTCGCCGTTGCAGAGCACGTACTTAGGCTTGGGCGACTGCTTGGGGACGAATGACCACTTCATGCCCGCGGGGAAGCCGGCGCCGCCGCGGCCGCGCAGGCTCGACGCCTTCACCTCGTTGATGATGGCGTCGGGGGCCATGCTCAGCGCCTTCTGCACGGCCTTGTAGCCGTCCAGCTCCAGGTAGCGGTCGATGTCGGTGGCGCCCTTGCCGAAGCGCTTGCTGACGACCCGTACCTCGTCGGGATGGCTTACCAGATCTGCCATGGCTGATTTGCGATTTCTGATTTGTGATTAGCGATTTCGGAAATCCGCGCAAATCACAAATCGCAAATCACAAATCGAAAGTCATTGCGCGGCCTTCTTTCTGTAGGTGTCCAGCACCTCGTCCATCTTCTCCGGCGTCAGGTTCTCGTGGAAGTCGTAGTTGACCTGAGCGGCCGGGGCCCAACTGCAGGCGCCGATGCACTCCACCTCCTCCAGCGAGAACACGCCATCCGGCGTCGTGCCCTTGTGCGCGATGCCCAGCTTCTCCTTGCAGTGCTCGAAGACTCCTTCAGCGCCGCGCGCCATGCAGCTCACGTTGGTGCAGACTTGCACGTTGTACTTGCCACGCGGCTTGGTGGTGAGCATCGAGTAGTACGAGATCACGTTGCGGATCTCGAGCACCGGCAGGTCGAGGCGGTGGGCGATCTCTTCGATGGCCTCTTCGGTCAGGTAGCCGAGTTCGTCCTGCATGTAGAGGAGAGTCGGGACCAATACCGAGCGCTTGATCGGGTAATGCGTGAGCATCTCCGCGAAGCGCTGCTCGAATTCGTCTGAGAACTTCATGAAAGTGCGATTTGTATCCGCTTTCCTATCACTTCAGCCTAGCCCGTTCGCGGCAATGCACGAAACAGCTTAACGATCCGGTTGGCAAAACTCCTTGTCCGTTGCCGCAGCTCTTCAGGATCGCCACTCACGGTTCACCTGCTTACTTTGCAAATTGCACTTTACAAATTACAAATCACCGGTCTACATCTCCCAGAACAATGTCGATACTGCCGATGGCGGCGACGACGTCAGCGATCAGGTTTCCTTCACACAGCTTGGCCAGTGTCTGCAGGTTGGCGAATGAGGCCCCGCGCATGTGGACGCGGTACGGCTTGGCGGTGCCGTCGGAGACGACGTAATAGCCCATCTCGCCGCGGGGCGATTCGATGGCCTGGTACACCTCGCCGGCGGGGACGGCAAAACCC
>DATKKJ010000250.1 GCA_035543055.1 Terriglobales bacterium
GAGGGATACGGCGAGATCATCGGCGGCTCGCAGCGCATCGGATCGTACGAGCTGCTGCGCAACCGCATCCAGGAGCACGGGCTGCCGGAGACGGCTTTCAAGTGGTATCTCGACCTGCGCAAGTACGGGGGCGTGCCGCACGCCGGGTACGGCATGGGCATCGAGCGGGCGGTGGCATGGATCTGCGGATTGGAGCACGTGCGGGAGACGATCCCGTTCCCCAGGATGCTGCACCGGATGTATCCGTGAGTCTTTTTCACCGCCGAGTACGCCGAGATCGCCGAGAGGAAACGAGAAATGAAAGACGCAGAAGCGTTGGACCAGATCACGCGGAAGATCATCGGCGCCGCAATCAATGTTCACCGCGCACTTGGGCCGGGCTTGCTTGAAGGCACGTACGAGGCTTGCCTTGCATATGAGCTGGTGCAGCTCGGGCTGAAAGTCGAACGGCAAAAGGAACTACCGGTTCACTACAGAGGAGTGATCATCGACTGCGGCTACCGGCTCGACCTGTTGGTGGAAGATGAAGTAGTCATCGAAGTGAAGGCTGTGGAGCAATTGTTGCCGGTGCACCAAGCACAGGTGATGTCATATCTGCGTATGTCCGGCTTCCGAGTCGGGCTGCTGCTGAATTTCAATGTACGGGTACTGAAGCAAGGCCTCAAGCGGATCGTGAATGAGTTTCCTTCCTCGGCGCTCTCGGCGGCCTCGGCGGTGAAGTCCTAGATTATGGCGACGGCAAGCAATCCGATAATGACCAGCATCACGCCCAAGAAGATCCGTGTGATCGGGGTGCCTCTGGATCTTGGGCAGTCGCGGCGGGGCGTGGACATGGGCCCGTCGGCGGTGCGCGTGGCCGGGCTGGAGGCGCGGCTGGAGGCGCTCGGGCACAAGGTGGAGGACGCCGGCAACATCGCCGTGGCCATCCCCGAGCAGAAGAAGGAAGGCGACCCCAGCGCCAAGTATTTGAAGGAGATCACCGCCACCTGCACCAAGCACGCCGAGCTGGTCCTCAAGACGGTGGAAACCGGCAAGGTGCCGCTCAGCCTGGGAGGCGACCACTCCATCGCCGTGGGCACAGTTTCCGGGATCGCCGAGTTCTACCGGCGTCAGAACCAGCGGATCGGACTGCTGTGGATCGACGCCCACTCCGACATCAACACCCCGGAGAGCTCGCCCAGCGGCAACGTGCACGGCATGCCGCTGGCCGCCATCATGGGCCTGGGCCCGGCGGAGCTGGCCAACATCTTCAACTTCTCGCCCAAGATCGCGCCGGAGAACTGCGTGCTGGTGGGCATCCGCGACATCGACGACAAGGAAAAAGAGAACGTACGCCGCGCCGGCATCGAGGTCTTCACCATGCGCGACATCGACGAGCGCGGCATGCGCACGGTGATCGAAGAGGCGCTGCGCCTGGCCGGGCGCAACACCGCCGGCTACCACGTCTCGCTGGATATGGACTGGATCGACCCCGAGGATGCGCCGGGGGTGGGCACGCCGGTCCGCGGCGGCGCCACCTACCGCGAGGCCCACCTGGCCATGGAGATCATCGCCGACCACGGGCGCCTGCTGGGCTTCGAGATTGTGGAAGTCAATCCCGTCATCGACGAGCACAACCGCACCGCCGACCTGGCGGTGGAGCTGGCGTGCTCGGTGTTCGGAAAGAAGATCCTGTAGCGATGCGATGGTGTCCCGCAGACCCACGCTTGGGTGGCGTCATGCTGAGGGCCTTCAGGCCCGAAGCATCTCGCGTGCAGCGCCTCAGTCTACCCCGCTGAAAAGCGAATCATGCCTTCCGGCTTGAATTGCTCTGACCAGTGCTCCGAAAGGTCCTTCCAAGTCGGATTCATCGATTCAATCAGTGCAATCTTTTTCCAACGTTTCCAGCCTTTGATCTGCTTCTCGCGCATGATGGCGAGGCCGGCCTCGTAGAAGGTCTCGTAATAGACCAGCCTTGTCAGGTTGTATCTGGCGGTGAAGCAGCGCGGGTCGAGCTTGTTCTTGTGCTCGAAAACACGGTCGGGGAGATCACCAGTGACGCCCGTGTACAGGACGTGCGACCGCGGCCGGTTGGTCATGATGTAGACACAGAACTCTTTTCGCTTGCGCATAGATTACTCGTGCTGCACGCGAGATCCTTCGGGGCTAAAGCCCCTCAGGATGACGCCTGGGAAGCTTCATTGGTGCACGCGAGATGCTTCGGGCCTGAAGGCCCTCAGCATGACGCCAGCGAAGAGTATTGCCGGGGTTGGAACGTGTCTGTAACCAGCAGCACCTCGACACGGTAATATGCTTTCGTCATGAAGAAACTGCGGGTCGGCATCCTGTTCGGCGGGCGCAGCGGCGAGCACGAGGTCTCGTTGCTGTCGGCGGCGTCGGTGGTCAACGCCATTGATAAGAGCAAGTACGAGGTAGTGCCCATCGGCATCACCAAGGAAGGCCGCTGGCTGACGGCGCACCACGCCGAGCGCCTGCTGCGCGGCGAGAAGCATCACGAGGAACGGCACCTGCGCGCCGGCGACCCCGACGCCACTCCCGGCGCTGCGGTGCTGGCCAAGGGCGAGGACGTCCTGGTCCCCCCGGTGCCGGAGACCGCGCTGGCGCCCTTGCAGGGTAGCGGAGTTCACCACTCGGCCTCACCCATCGAGGTGGACGTCATCTTTCCCGTGCTGCACGGCACCTTCGGGGAAGACGGCACCATCCAGGGACTGCTGGACCTGGCCGACATCGCTTACGTCGGCGCCGGCGTCCTCGGCTCCGCCGCCGGCATGGACAAGGACGTGATGAAGCGCCTGTTCGCCGCCGCCGGCCTCCCCATCGTCAAGCACCTCACCATCTTGCGCTCGCAGTGGCAGGACGACCCCAAAGGCGTCCGAAAGCTGGTGGAGAAGAAG
>DATKKJ010000251.1 GCA_035543055.1 Terriglobales bacterium
CACGGCGTCATCGAAGTCGCGGGCGGTCTCGCCGTCGATGGTGACGATGGGTTGCTTGCGGTAGTCGTGCCGCCCACGCATCTCATTGTGGGAGATGACCGGCTCGATGGCTTGCGCTTCTTCGATCACGTCGGCGGGGAAGCGGTGGGGGATGTGGTACTTGCGGATGATGATCTCGACGTCCACGCCGAAATCGTTCTCGTAGCCGAGCGCCTCGATCACCCGTCCGCGCGGGTTCTGGGTGGTCGTCGGCCAGTCGGTGATTTCCACGTCTACGACCACGCCTTCGAGGTCGTCCCATTGCGTCTTGCGCCTTGCCTCGTCGCCAATGACGCGGTGTTCCGCCTTCCTGCGCGGACCTCGGTGTTCCTCTGCGGCTGGCTTCTCCTGTCCCCGGGGGATGATGATGTCGAGCGTGATCTTCTCGTCGATGGGCCGGACGAAGTTGTAGCGGTCGCCATGGTGGAAGACGCCGACCACGGTCTCGTGGGCCCGCCCGATCACGCGCAGGATACGGCCTTCGCCCCGGCCATCAGGCCGCACCGAAGTCAGGTCCACCAGGACACGGTCGCCATGCATGGCGTCGCCGATCTCCCGCGGGTTGATGAAGATGTCGCCCGCCAGGCCGCGCGGGGCCCCGTCCTCCGGGGTCACGAAACCGTAGCCATCGCGATGCATGCTCAGGCGCCCCACCACCGCGCCCCGGCCGCCCGCTTTTCTGGGAATGGCATAGCGGTCGCCCGGTACGGTCACCAGTTCGCCCCGCTTGACCAACTGGTTCAGGCGCTCGCCCAGTTCCCGGCGCTCCTGGCCACCGCGCAGCCCGAACTCCCTCACCAATTGCTTGTACTTGGCCGAGCTCTTGGGCTGCTGTTCGATCTTGCGGAGGATCTCCCGGTCGGAGGGCGGCTCGGAGTTGCTTTGTCGTGCCACTTGCTTGTCGGTCCGTGTGGAAAACGGGGCTGCGGCACCCCTAGCTATCGTTAGAGCGCGAATGAGTGTAGGCCATGGGGTCTTCGGCGGATATAAGAAATGCTACCCCAGTAGGAATATTTACATCGCTCTGCCGGCCGCAGGGGCTGGCGAAGGGGCGCCGCGGGCCCGGAGAGATGGGCAAAACCCGCGCCAATCCAGCATTTACCCCCTTGCCGAGGGCTGTTGGGAGGAAGGGCAGTTTGGCAAAACAAGTGCCACGAGCAGAGTGGCTCCCGCAAATCTGGCCCTCCTTCGACGCGATCCAACCAGGTGCGTCTGTGGGCTTCCGGGAGCGACCCCTGAGCTCGCGGAAAGTAAGGAAAGGAATCCATTCCGATGTGGAAGCCCACC
The DNA here is from genome assembly GCA_035543055.1 of Terriglobales bacterium. Classification (NCBI taxonomy): domain Bacteria; kingdom Pseudomonadati; phylum Acidobacteriota; class Terriglobia; order Terriglobales; species Terriglobales bacterium. The sequence continues at coordinate 1,327 of DATKKJ010000251.1, forward strand.
CATCAGCCCAGCAACGCACCGAAGTCGAATCCTGGAGCGGAGAAGCCAACCATGAGCACCATGCCCAGCACTCCCACACCCGTGACGACGGAAGCCACGCCGGCGTCCGCCCCCCGTAACCCCTCCCTCAATGCGAACGAGCAGGCCACGATCGGCAAGTCGCTGGTGATCAAAGGCGAGGTCACCGGCTCGGAATCGCTGTACATCGATGGCCGGGTGGAAGGATCCATCAACCTGGCCGGGAACCGCGTGACCATTGGCCGAAACGGCGTGGTCGGCGCCAACATCAGTGCGCGCGAGATCGTGGTGATCGGCAAGGTGCGCGGCAACCTGGTCGCCAGCGACCGGGTGGACATCCGCGCCGACGGTTCGTTGACCGGCGACGTGGTAGCGCAGCGCATCTCCATCGAGGACGGCGCCTTCTTCAAGGGCGGGATTGATATTCGCAAGCCCGGCCAGACCGCCGATGGCAAGGCAGACGCCAAGAAGATGAATGGCGATGCCAAGCTGGAGCCGGCTAGCGTCGCGGAAGCGTCGCACAGCACGCCGGCCGCCCGCGCTTAGGTCTTCGTTCGTTGCCTCAGAACGGGTGCCCTTTGCCACGAGGGCACCCCCCCTCCTTTCGGAAGTGCGCCATGGTAGAGAAGCTGCTTCAGATCCTCTCGATCACCTGCAATCATAAGAAGACCTCCCAGCCGTTCACCGCGGCGACCGCGACCGCCACCGGCGCCAACGGCGATTGGGACCCGGTGGGCGTCGGGCCGAGCCACTACGTCGTCTGCCTGGAGTGCGGAAAGAAGTTTCCCTACGACTGGCAGCGGATGCGGATCGTGCGCTAGGTCCAGTGTGGGACAGCCGCCCCCGGCTGTGCGTTATTTCAATCGCCCCTGAAGGGGCTCCGACGTTTCTGTGCCAGGGACCCACCGCTGACGCGGTGGGCTATTCTCAAACGCCCGCTGGCGCGGGCTACGCGGCCGGGGGCGGCCGCGCCACGCGATTTGAGGTAGTGCGGTGCTAGGGTTTTTCTTCCTCTCGATATTCCGACGGCAGCTCCGGCTGGGCTGAGGGCTGAGGGCTGAGGGCTGAGGGCTTGCGCAGCTTCCGCGGCAGTTCGGAGCGCGTTGCCCACAGGCCGAAGGCTACCGCCACCCCCCAAACCACAGAAGTCACGACCACCGCCGCCACGTCGGCGCGGCGGCTACCATCCACGTAGACTGCCTGCACGGCGAAGTAATTCATCGCCAGGGCAAAGACGCTGGTCAGCAGCGCCTTGCCCAGCTCCAGCCAACGCATGTCTCCCAGCGGCACCAGCTTCTTCCAATGCAGCAGCACCGCCAGCACGACCGTGTTGGCGAAGATCCCGATATCCGATGCGATGGCCAGCCCGGTCACGCCGTAGGCCTGGAAGAGCCACGAATACACCGGCAACGAGGCCACGGTGATGATGGTGACCGCGATCATAGGGGTCAGGGTGTCACCGGCGGCGTAGAAAGCGCGGGCGTAGAGGCCCTGGGCCGCCCAAAACGCCAGGGAAAGCGCGAACCAGAAGAAGAAAAGCGCAGTCTCGCGGGAGTCCGAGAAGTGGAAGCGCCCGCGGCGGTACACCAGGTCCACGACGGGCAGGGCTGCGGCCATCATCCAGGCGGTGATCAGGAAGGCGGCGGCACTCACCCGGTACACGGAATCGCTGACTGTGCGCGCGAACTCCTGCATCCGTTTTTCGCCAAACAGGCGGGTGAAGAAAGGCAGCGAGGCTTGGCCGGTGGCCTGTCCCAGCACGGCGATGGGCACGGCAAACAGGCGCTTGGCGTAATTCAGACGGGTGATGTCGCCAACGCCGCCGGAGGCGAAGTAGCGCAGGATCCAGTCATCGGCGGTGACCAATGAGACGCCGAGCATGAGCGGGATGCTCAGGCGCACCCACTCGCGAAAGCCAGGGTCACGATGGTCGAAGGTGACTTGATAGCCGATGCCGGTCTTCGATGCCGCGATGGCATTGATCAGGAACGGCCCCAGGAAACCGCCGGTGACCGCGCCCACGGCGAGCGATGCGATCCCGAGGCGTCCGGAAAGCACCACGCCGCCCAGAATGATGAAGACGTTGTAGAGGATGGGTCCCAGGGCGGGGAACAGGAAGAGGCGGCGGGAGAGCAGCACCGCCGACACGACGCCGCCGACGTAGAAGAAGATCTGCGCTGGGAGCAGGATGCGGGTCAGGTACACGCACAGCTGGAGCTGCTCGGCGGAAAAGCGGGGAAAGATCAGGCGCTCGATCTGCGGAGTGAACACCTCCAAAAGCGCAATCCCGATAACCAACACCGTGGTCATCAGGGTGATGACCACAGAGAAGGCCTTGCGCGCTTCTTGATCTCGACCTTCCGCGGTGTAGCGGGTGAAGATGGAGACGAAGGTGATGGAGGCGGTGCCGCCGGCGACGATGTAGTTCAGCCAGTCGGGGAGGGTGAAGGCGGCGACGTAGGCATCGGTCTGCAGGCCGGCGCCGAAGGCCCAGGCGATGTAGGCCTCGCGGATGTAGCCCACCACCCGCGAAAGCATGATGGCCGACATAAGCAGGACGGTGGCCGAAAGGGCGGAATGCTGATGGGAGGGCCGGAGAAATCGGCCCAGCCCGCCCTGCGTGGGTGCCTGCTCGCCGCTGCCCATCCGCCGCGATTCTACATGAACGTTCTGCGCAACAGCCCGCGCGAGGGCGCGCGGGCCACTTTGTCGGACGTCGTAAGCCGCGCGATTACAAATCTTTACATCACGGTCAGCGGCCTCTCATCTAAGCTAAGGGTTTACATTCTGTGTATCCCACCGCACTGGGGGAATGACCTTGGCACGTGCACACGCTCTTTTCTTCTGTGGATCACTGTTGGCCCTACTGGCTGGGGGCTGTAGCAAGTCGAATAGCGCGGCCAAGGCGGCGCCGGCGCCGCGCGCCATCCCGGTTGGCGTCGCAGAGGTGCAACAGCGCGATGTCCCCATCCTGCTCCAAGGCCTGGGCACGGTCACCGCGTACAACACGGTGACGGTGCGCAGCCGGGTGGACGGCGAGATCGTCAAAGTGAACTTCCGCGAAGGGCAGGAGGCGAAGGTGGGCGACCTGCTGGCGGTCATCGATCCGCGGCCGTTCGAGGTGGCGCTGGCGCAGGCGGAGGCCACGCTGGTGCGCGACCAGGGGCAGTACAACACCGCTCGCCTGAACGCCCAGCGCGACGCGACGCTGGCCCAGCAAGGCATCGTCGCCCAGCAGCAGGCCGACCAGTCGCGCGCCCTATATGAGCAGTTCCAGGGCGCGATCGACATGGACAAGGCCGCCATCCAGAACGCCAAGCTGAACCTCGGCTACACCCGCATCACCGCTCCGGTCAGCGGGCGGGTAGGACTGCGGCTGATCGACGCTGGGAACATCGTCCATGCCAACGACCAGAACGGCATGCTGGTGATCACCCAGATGGAGCCCATCGCGGTGGTGTTCACCCTGCCGGAGGACAACCTGCAGGCCCTCCTGCCGCGCATGCGCGCCGGCACGCTCCCGGTGGAGGCCTTCAGCCGCGACGACCGCACCAGGATCGCCGGCGGCAAGCTGGAGACCATCGACAACCAGATCGATCCCAACACCGGCACGTTCAAGCTGAAGGCCGTCTTCGACAACAAGGACCGCGCGCTGTGGCCCAACCAGTTTGTGAACGTCCACCTGCAACTGGAGACCCGCAAGAACGCCGTGGTCGCGCCCGCCAGCGCCATCCAGCGCGGCCCCCGGAGCAGCACCTTCGCTTATGTCGTGGGGAGTGACAGCACGGCGCAAGTGCGAGATGTCCAGGTGGCGCTCACCCAGGGGCAGATCGCGCTCATTGCCAGCGGGCTGCAGCCGGGAGAGCACGTGGTCACCGACGGCCAGGAGAAGCTGCAGGCGGGCACAAAGGTGGAGCCGCAGGCGTCGCAGCGCGGTCTGTCGCAGCAAGGATCGGCTGGGGAGCGCAGATGAGCATCTCCCGTCCGTTCATCGAACGGCCGATCGCCACCTCGCTGCTGATGGTGGGTCTGCTGCTGGCGGGCGTCGTGGCCTACCGCGAATTGCCCATCTCCGCCCTGCCGCAGGTCGATTACCCCACCATCCAGATCGTCACCTTCTATCCCGGGGCGTCGCCGGACGTGGTGGGTTCCTCCATCACCGCGCCGCTGGAGCGGCAGTTCGGCCAGTTGCCCGGCCTGAGCCAGATGACCTCGACCAGTTCCTTCGGCGCCTCGGTCATCACCCTGCAGTTCGTGCTCAAGGAGAACATCGACGTGGCCGAGCAGGAGGTGCAGGCCGCGATCAATGCCGCCGGCTCGTTCCTGCCGCGCGACCTGCCCAACCCTCCGGTGTACAGCAAGGTGAATCCCGCGGATGCGCCCGTCCTGACCCTGGGCATGACCTCGAGCACCACGCCGCTGCCCGAGGTTGAAGACCTGGCCGACACCACGCTGGCGCAGAAGATCTCGCAGCTGCCCGGGGTCGGGCTGGTGACCATCAGCGGCGGACAGAAGCCGGCGGTGCGCATCCAGGCCAACCCGGTGGCGCTCGCCTCCTACGGCATGAGCCTGGAACAGTTGCGCAGCGTGATTGCGCAGGTGAACGTAGACCAGGCCAAGGGGCAGATCGACGGCCCCCACCAGGCCTTCACCATCGGGGCCAACGACCAGATCATGTCGAGCAAGGACTACGCTGACGTGGTGGTGGCCTACAAGAACGGCAACCCGGTCCGGCTGAAGGACGTAGCCACGGTGGTGGACGGCGCCGAGAACGCCAACCAGGCGGCCTGGATGGGCGTGAACGGCCAGACCTCGCCGGCGGTGATCGTCAACATCCAGCGCCAGCCCGGGGCCAACATCATCGCCGTGGTGGACAGCATCAAGCGGCTGCTGCCGCGCTTGCAGGCCACCCTGCCCGGTTCGGTGAAGGTCAGCATCCTCACCGACCGCACCGAGACCATCCGGGCGTCGGTGAACGACGTGCAGTTCGAGATGGGCCTCACCGTCGCCCTGGTGGTGATGGTCATCTTCCTCTTCCTGCGCAACCTCTCGGCCACGACGATTCCCAGCGTGGCCGTGCCCCTGTCGCTGATCGGGACCTTCGGGGTGATGTACCTGCTGGGATACTCGCTCGACAACCTGTCGCTGATGGCGCTCACCATCTCCACCGGGTTCGTGGTGGACGACGCCATCGTGATGATCGAGAACATCGACCGCTACCTCGAGGCCGGCGATCCGCCGTTCGAGGCCGCCCTCAAGGGCGCGGGGCAGATCGGATTCACCATCGTGTCGCTGACCGTCTCCCTAATCGCGGTGCTGATCCCGCTGCTGTTCATGGGCGATATCGTGGGGCGGCTGTTCCGCGAGTTCGCCGTCACCCTGGCCACCGCCATCATCATGTCGGCGCTGATCTCGCTGACCCTGACGCCGATGATGTCGTCGAAGCTGCTGAAGCCGCAGCACGGCCGCCAGCAGGGGCGGCTCTACCGGGTGACCGAGCGCGCCTGGCAGAACACCATCGACTTCTACCGGGGAACCCTGAGCGTCGTGTTGCAACACCGGACGGCCACGCTGCTGATCACGCTGGGAACTCTGATCGCCACCTGCGTGATGGCGTACTACGTGCCGAAAGGGTTTTTCCCGGTGCAGGACACGGGGGTGATCCTGGGCATCACCGATGCACCGCAATCCATCTCCTTCCGTGCCCTGGAGCAGCGGCAGCGCCAGGTGGCGGATATCGTCCTGCAGGACCCGGACGTCGTCAGCCTGTCGTCGTTCATCGGGGTGGACGGCGTGAACCTGACGCCCAACAGCGGACGCATCCAGATCAACCTCAGGCCGCGGAATGAGCGCAGCGCCGACGCCAGCGAGATCATCAACCGGCTGCAGAAGAAGCTGGAGCCCGTGGCCGGCATCACGCTCTACATGCAGCCGGTGCAGGACCTGACGGTCGAAGACCGGGTGAGCCGCACCCAGTACCAGTACACGCTGGAGGATGCCGACGCGCAGGAACTCGGCGTCTGGGTGCCCAGGGTGATCGCCAAGCTGCAGACCATCCCGGTCCTGAAAGACGTGGCCAGCGACCAGCTCAACGACGGCTTGCAAGCCCACCTGGTGATTGACCGCGACACCGCGTCGCGCCTGGGCGTCAGCATGCAGGCCATCGACGACACGCTCTACGACGCCTTCGGCCAGCGCCAGGTCTCCACCATGTTCACGCAGTTGAACCAGTACCACGTGGTGCTGGAGGTGGATCCGCAATTTCGCACCGACCCCGGCGTGCTCAAAAGCATCTACGTGCCGGCGCAGCCGCCAGGCGGAGCGCCATCCGCGACTTTCACTACCGGCGGGCCGGGATTCCAGGGAGGTTTGGCGGCGATCCAGAGCGCCGGTTCTGGCACGACCCAGGCCGCCAGCCAGGTGCCGCTGGCGGCGTTCGCCCATTTCGAGACCGGGCCGGCGCCGCTCGCCCTCACCCACCAGGGACAGTTCCCCGCGACCACCATCTCCTTCAACCTGGTGCGGGGCGAGTCGCTGGGCGCGGCGGTGCGAGCCATCCAGGACGCCGAGGCCGAGATCGGCATGCCGGCCAGCATCCACACCACCTTCCAGGGCACCGCGCGCGCCTTTCAGGCGTCGCTGGCCAATGAAGGCTGGCTGATCCTGGCGGCGATCATCACCGTGTACATCGTGCTGGGCGTGCTCTACGAGAGCTATATCCACCCAGTGACCATCCTCTCCACGCTGCCCTCGGCGGGCGTGGGCGCTATCCTGGCGCTCACCATCTTCCGCATGGACCTGGGGGTGATGGCCCTGATCGGCATCATCCTGCTCATCGGCATCGTCAAGAAGAACGCCATCATGATGATCGATTTCGCGCTGGACGCGGAGCGCAACGAGGGCAGGAAGCCGGAGGAGGCCATCTTCGAGGCGGCCCTGCTGCGCTTCCGGCCGATCATGATGACGACTTTTGCGGCGCTCTTCGGGGCCGTGCCGCTGGCGTTCGGCATGGGCGCAGGCTCGGAGCTGCGGCGGCCGCTGGGCGTCAGCATCATCGGCGGCCTGCTCTTCAGCCAGGTGCTGACCCTGTACACGACCCCGGTCGTGTACCTCTGGTTCGACCGGCTGGGGCGCTCCATCGCCGCCTGGCGGGCCTCGCGGCCGGCGGAAGCGACGGGGGACTAGGTGAGCATCTCCACCCCATTCATCCGGCGGCCGGTCGGCACCACGCTGCTGACGGTCGGGCTGTTCCTGGCCGGAGGGCTCGCCTACACGCAATTGCCGGTCTCGCCGTTGCCCCGGGTGGATTACCCGGTGATCTCGGTAGGCGCGGGCTTGCCCGGCGCCAGCCCGGAGACCATGGCTTCGGCGGTGGCCACGCCGCTGGAGCGGCAATTCGGGCGCATCGCCGGGGTCAATCAGATGACTTCGGTGAGCTCGACGGGCAGCACCAACATCACGCTGCAATTCGATCTGAATCGGAACATCGACGCCGCCGCCCGCGATGTCCAGGCGGCCATCAACGCCGCCCGCGGACAGCTTCCCAGCAACCTGCCCAGCAATCCTGGCTATCGCAAGGTGAACCCGGCCGACGCGCCCATCATGATCCTGGCGCTGACCTCCGACACCATGCCCACGCCCCGGGTATACGACGTCGCCGATTCCATCCTGGCGCAGAAGCTGGCGCAGGTCGAAGGCGTGGGGCAGGTGTTCGTGGGCGGGTCGGCGCCGCCGGCGGTGCGCATCGAGGCCAATCCGCTGCAACTGAACGCGCTGGGCATCGGCCTGGACCGGGTGCGGAGCGCGGTCGCCGCCAGCAACGCCAACCGCCCCAAGGGCTCGCTGCAGGACCACCAGCAGAGCTGGATGGTCACGGCCAACGATCAGCGCCGCACCGCCGACCAGTACCGCCGCATCATCGTCGCCTATTCCAAGGGAGCGGCGGTGCGGTTGGGCGACGTGGCTGACGTGCAGGATTCGCTGCAGGACATCCGCAATGCCGGTTATTTCAGCGGCAAGCGCTCGGTGTTGATCATCATCTTCCGCCAGCCGGGGGCGAACATCATCGCCACGGTGGACCGGGTGCGCGATCTGCTGCCGCAGCTGCAGGCGTCGGTGCCGCCGGCGGTGAAGATCGACGTCGCGCTCGACCGCACCACCACTATCCGCGCCTCGCTGGCGGATGTGAAGCGCACCCTGGTGATCGCGGTGTGCCTGGTGGTGATGGTGGTCTTCCTTTTCCTGCGGAACGCGCGGGCCACCTTCATCCCCGGTGTCGCCGTGCCCCTGGCGCTGGTGGGCACGTTCGGCATCATGTACCTGCTCGACTACTCCATCGACAACCTGTCACTGATGGCGCTGACCATCTCGACCGGGTTCGTGGTGGACGACGCCATCGTGGTGATCGAGAACATCATGCGGCACATGGAGGCCGGCATGAAGCCCTACCAGGCGGCGCTGCTGGGGGCCCGGGAGATCGGCTTCACCGTGGTCTCCATCAGCATCTCGCTGGTGGCGGTGTTCATCCCCATCCTGCTGATGGGCGGGCTGGTGGGGCGGCTGTTCCGCGAGTTCGCGGTCACCATCAGCGCCGCCATCGTGGTCTCCATGGTGGTCTCGCTGACCACCACGCCGATGATGTGCGCCACCCTGCTGAAGCCCATCGAGCATGAGCGCCGCAGCCGCCTCTTCCGCTGGAGCGAACGCTTCTTCCAGGCCATCAACGATGCCTATCGCGTCTCCCTGCGCTGGGTGCTCGACCACAAGGGCATCGGCCTGGCGCTGACCGTGCTGATCCTGGGCCTGAACGTGTTCCTGTATATCGTCATTCCCAAGGGCTTCTTCCCGCAGCAGGACACCGGCCGCATGTTCGGCACGGTGCAGGCCCAGCAGGACATCTCCTTCGACGCGCTCAACCAGAAGGTGCAGCAGTATGCCGCCATCGTGAAGAGCGACCCAGCGGTGGACACCATGGTGGCCTTCGCCGGCGGGGGCATGAGTTCCAACTCCGGGCGCATGTTCGTAGTGCTCAAGCCGCTGGCGGAACGCAAGGTCTCCACCGACCAGGTGATCAACCGGCTGCGCCCGAAACTGGCACGCATTCCCGGCTCCTCGCTGTTCATGCAGACGGCGCAGGAGCTGAACGTGGGCGGGCGCATGTCGGCGGCGCAGTTCCAGTACACGCTGCAGGGCGAGGACCTGGCGCAGTTGAACGAATGGGCGCCGCGGCTGCAGCAGAAGTTGCGCTCCCTAGCGCAACTGCGCGACGTCAACACCGACCAGCAGATCCGCGGCCTGCAGCAGGACGTGGTGATCGACCGCGCCACCGCCGCCCGGCTCGGCGTCACCCCGATGCAGATCGATGCCGCGCTCTACGACGCCTTCGGGCAGCGCCAGATCTCGACCATCTACCAGCCGCTCAACCAGTATCACGTGGTGCTGGAGGCCGACCCGGCCTACCGCAACAGCCCCGACTCACTGAAGAACATCTATGTGCGCTCCAGCACTGGGCAGCAGGTGCCGCTGGCCAGCTTCGTGCACTTTGGTCCCAGCAACGCCCCCCTAGCGGTGAACCACCAGGGACAGTTCCCGGCCATCACCCTGTCGTTCAACCTGGCGCCGGGGATCTCGCTGGGCGAGGCCACCCGCGCCATCGAGAATGCCCAGACCGACATCGGCATGCCCGGGACCATCCACGGCAGCTTCCAGGGCACGGCCGCGGTCTTCCAGGAGTCGCTGAAGAACGAGCCCTACCTGATCCTGGCGGCGCTGATTGCGGTGTACATCGTGCTGGGCGTGCTCTACGAGAGCTACATTCACCCCATCACTATCCTGTCCACGCTGCCTTCGGCCGGGCTGGGGGCTCTGCTGGCGCTGCTCCTCACCGGCATCGACCTGAACGTGATCGCCCTCATCGGCATCTTCCTGCTCATCGGCATCGTGAAGAAGAACGGCATCATGATGATCGACTTCGCGCTGGATGCGGAGCGCAAACACGGCAAGTCGTCGGAGGAGTCGATCTTCGAGGCGGCGCTGCTGCGCTTCCGGCCCATCACCATGACCACCATGGCGGCGCTGCTGGGCGCGACCCCGCTGGCCTTCGGCTTCGGGGTCGGTTCGGAGCTGCGACGGCCGCTGGGTGTCGCTATCGTCGGCGGACTCATCGTCAGCCAGATGGTGACGCTGTTCACCACGCCCGTCATCTACCTCTACATGGATCGCTTGCAGATCTGGTGGATCAGCCGGCGGCGCCCCCGCGCTCCCCAACCGGCGCACGCGGACTAGTCGCCCGCCGCCGGTCGTCAGTCGTCAGCTCTACCCCCTATCGTGTACCCTGTCGCGCATGAGACCGCGCATACTTTTGCTGCTTCTACTGCTGTCCGTCTCCGTCTCTGCCCAGCACCTGGTCAAGCAGGACGTGTTCAACGCCATCGCGCAGGAATATTCGGGCGAGCGGGCGCAGGAAACCATCCGCGAGATCGTCGAGTACCACCGCATCCAGGGCAGCCCGATGATGGCGGGTGTCGCCGAGAAGGTCGTGCTGGCCAAGCTGAAGTCGTATGGCATCGAGGCCAAGTTGGAGCAGTTCCCGTCGGACGGCGCCAGGAAGTACGCGACCTTTGTCTCGCCCGTGGGCTGGGACATGCGCGGTGGCGAGCTGTGGGTGGAAAGCGCGCCGGGAACGGATTTCAAACCGTACCGCCTCTGCCGCTACGCCGATGCGGCCATGTGCGTGGCGACTTATTCAAAGGGCGGCGAGTGGTCGGGGCAATTGGTGGATGTCGGGTCAGGCACCAGTGCCGGCGATTATGAGGGCAAGGACGTGAACGGCAAGGTCGCACTGGCGTCGGGCTACGCGGCCAACGTGGTGCGCGAGGCGGTGCTCAAGCGCGGCGCGGTCGGGGTTGTGATCTATCCGCGGGCCGACGACCGGCCGGAACACCCATACATGGTGCGCTACAACGGCGTCTGGCCGCGCGCTGACGAGGTGGAGAAGACCCGCGGCGGCTTCATGATCTCGGCGGCGCAGTACGCCGAGATCAAGAAGCTGACGAAGAAAGGCGCGGTGCAGGTCCACGGCAAGGTCGACGCCAGCTACGTCCCCGGCCAGCTCACCCTGGTGCACGCCTGGATCCGCGGCAGCGAGAAGCCGGATCAGGAGGTCCTCATAAGCGGGCATCTCGACCACCCCAAGTGGAGCGCCAACGACAACGCCAGCGGCTCGGCGGCGATGGTGGAGATGGTGCGGGCGCTCGGCGTCCTGATCAAGGCGGGGAAGATTCCCGCGCCGCGGCGGACCATCCACTTCCTCTGGGTGCCCGAGTACTACGGCACCATCGCCTATCTCGCGTCCCACCTGGAGGTGCGGCGCTGCGGGTCGTGGGACGATCCGCGCCCGGCGCCCATCAAGCCCAGCTGCGTCATCGCCAACCTTAACCTGGACATGGTGGGCGAGGACACGGTGAAGACCAACGGCCGCTTCTACTTCACGCGCACGCCCGATTCGGTGCCGTCGTTCCTCGACGCGCTGCTGGAAGACGTGCTGCAGCAGACCCGCGAAGCCAACCTCTTCGCGCCCACCGGCACCCACAACTACTGGCCGACTGAGGTCATCCCGTACACGCAGGGGAGCGACCACGACATGTTCCTGGGTCTCGGTATCCCTTCGACCATGCTGGGCCACGACCCCGACTGGACGCACCACACCTCCGAAGACACGGTGGACAAGACCGACGCCAGCGAGCTGCTGCGCGTGGGGACGATGGCCAGCGCCGCGGTGGAGTGGATGGCGAGCGCGGGAGAGGAGGAGTGGCAGCTGGTCATCAACAGAACAACGGCGGCATTGACGGGTCGATCGATGGAAACCGCCATGCGGTGGCGCGAGGCGGGGATGGGCCAGTTTCCGAAGACGTTGTGGGGAGCCGTGATCAAGCACACAGGGATCGGCCCCTCCTTCACAACGCAACTCCCCCAAGAAACCGGCATCGGCCCGCGCCGCCTCACGCTGTTGCCGCTTTCACCCGTTGTCTTCGCTGACCTCACTGGCGATGACAAGAAGTGGTGGGAGGAGCAGGATGCGAAATTCGCCCACTTGGTCGAGTCTCTCGCGACCAAGCCGACCTTCGAGCTGCTGGTTTACGAGACGTTGAACTTCATGGACGGCCACCGCTCCACCTCCAACATCGCGCAGTTGCTCTCCGCCGAGTACCTGATGCCCTTCGACCAGGCCTGGGTGGACCGACTCGTGAAGATCCTGGCGGAGAGGAAGCTGGTAGCGCTGAAATAGCCACCAGTGGAGACGCCCGTAAGGGCGTCTCTACCGCACACTCTTAAGCAAAAGTGAAGGACCGCCGTTCCCGGCGGCCTTCGGTTTCCGATGGGCTTACTTCTTGGGGGCAGCGGGCGCCGGCCTCGCTGGAGTCATGGGCTTGGAGCTGGAGGCCGGCTTGGTGGCAGGCGTAGCCGGTGGCGCCACGCCCGAGTCGCGGTTATAGGCCTCCACCACCTCCTTGGTGATGTTGACCTGGGGCACGGCCCACAGCAGTTGCCCCTGCGGGTCGCCTTCCTGGTAGTTCAGGATGACGGTGAACCCGTTGGACGCGGCGTAGCGCTCCAGGGTCTTGTACACCTTGGCCGCCACCTTGCCGAAGACCTCGTTCTGCTCACGCTGGGCCTCGCTCTGGGCGTCTTCCAGGTTGCGCTGCAGCGCCTTCTGCTTGACGTCGATGTTGCGCACCAGGGTGGCGCGGGCCTCGTCGTTCAGCTTGTCGCCCTGGGTCTGGAGCTGCTTCTTGAGGTTCTCGACCTCGTCATTCTGGTTCTTTAGCTCGGTCTGCTTGGGGTCGAACTTCTTGGCCAAGGCTTCGAACTCGCGCTGCCCCTCATTGGTCGCGACTACGGCGCGCTGGAAGTCGATGATGCCCACCTTGGTGACCACCGGGGCGGTGGGAGCGGGCGGGGAAGCCGGCCCCGGGTTGGAGGCGGCGCTGCCGGTCTGTGCGAAAGCGGCCAGCGACAAGATGGTGGCGATGGCCACGACTGCGGGGGTGAGCTTGCGTCTCATCGGTTGTACTTTGAGCTCCTTAGGAGAATCTTCAAAAATCCTTAGAAATCTTTCGGGATCTGCAGCGGCGTGGAAGACTGCATCACCGGCTCGGCCGGGGGACCCGAGAAAATCTCGCGCATGCTGCCAATGTTTAATTATAGGGGCAGCTTTCCATCAGCGTCAAACATCGGCAGACGCAACCGGCACGTCAGAAGGTGGTGGCAAAAGTGAAACGGAACGTATGCCGAGGCTCCAGCAACTTGTAGCCTGACGCCTGCTGCTGCAATTGCTGGAAGGTGTAATCACCGGCGCCGCCCGCCGGGAACATGGAGCGGGTCACCACGAAGGGCGGGATGGCCGTGCTGTTCAGGATCAGCGGGTTCCAGGCGTAGTACACGCGCACCGGAGCGTTCAGCACCGGCATCAGGACCTGGAACTCCACTCCGGTGGACATGCGCGGCACGTAGTTGGTGCCATCCACGATCTGCAGGTTCTGCGGGAACGAGCCCAGGGAGACGCCGCCGGCGCAATTGAACGCCGGGTCCAGCGTGGGGCAGCCGAAGAGAGTGGTATTCAGGGTGTTCAGTGTCTGGTCGGAGATGCGCAACTGCGAGTTGCGCAGGATCATGTTCATGCCAAAGTCGCTGAACAGGGCCAGGGTCACGGGTCCGGCGATGGGTATGCGGTATTCGGCATTGGCCACGATGCTGGTATCGCCGCCGGGCAGCACGATGCTGTACAGAGGCACTGGGACCGTCACTATGCCGGCGCGCGGGTTGGAGGGGTCTTTCAAGACCGAGGTTCCGTCCGGGTTCACCAGTGGGATGTTGTAATCCTGCACGATGAAGCTATAGGGGCCGATGGTGCGGATATCGAAACCCCGCAGGTCGTTGTCGCCGCCCTGGTAGAACCGCTGGAAGGGAGGCGCCACCAGCCCCCCAAAACCGGTGACAAACGATCCCTGCACCCGGAAGCCAAGCGACTGGTTGCCGTCACGGTTGAAATGAATCCCCTTCATCGGGATCCAGCGCTTGTATTCCGCCACCGGTCGGAGGTCGCGCACGTTCCCGCCCAGCCCGGCGATCTCGGTGGCCAGGTATAAGCTCTGCCCGCGGTGGGGCTTCAACGGGCTGTCGATGGTGCTGAAAGACAACGACGGAATCACCTTGCTGCTGATCACTCCCTCCAGCGCGTTCGGTCCGGAGATGCCGCGGAAGGCGATGTTCTGGAACAGGTTCTGCGACGCCTGGCTGAATGTCGTGACCGACGTACGATCGAACGCATAGGTGAGCCCGATGCGCTTGAAGGAGCGGCGCAGAGCGTAGGCCGCGCTGAGGGTGAACCCGGTGCTGGACTGGGAATAGTCCTGCAGCGTGTTAAGGGTGCTCTGCGGCAGGTTGAGCTGCGAGCCCAGTTGCTGCGAGGCGATCTGCGCCTGGTTGTACTCGTATTTAGTGCTGAAGATGGTGAAGCCGAGCTGCAGCGGCCGGTCGAACGCGTAGGGCTCGGTGAATCCGAAGGTGATGTTGCGCTGGTAGCTGCCGATGTTGAAATCCACCGTCAGGGTCTCGCCCAGACCCAGGAAGTTGTTGGTCTGATAGTTCAGGCCGATGAAGGAACCGGCCAGGCCGCTGACCCCGCCGGTCAGGCCGATGGAATTCTTGCCCTTTTCCTTGACCTTGAGGGTGATATCGACCGTGCTCTCCTGGTTGTCCTGTTTGACGTCGGAATCCTGCTCCGGCTTGAGGGCCTCGAAATAGTTGAGCTGGTTCAGGCGCAGCAGGCTGAGCTCCCACAGCTTGCTGTTGTAGACGCCGCCCTCTTCCAGCGCCAGCTCGCGCCGGATGACCTTGTCGCGGGTGGTGGTGTTGCCCGTGAACTCGATGCGCCGCACGGAGAATTGCTTCCCTTCGTCCAGGTCGACGTCGAGGGTGATGAGGTGCTTGTCGTCGTCGATCTTGGTGTCGGGGACGGCGGTGAAGTTGATGTAGCCGAACTCCCCGTAGGCCTCGCGGAGGTTCTTCAGGCCCTTGCGCACCATCTCGGTATTGAACAGCTCTCCGTCTTTCATCGGGAACAGCCTGCGCAGGGCGGCATTGTTGGTGAGCGCCTTGTTGCCGTGAAAGGTGATGGCCGCCAGGCGGTAGGTCGTCCCTTCCTCCACCGGGATGGTGATGTCCATGGCCTTGCCGGCTTTGCGGAAGAGCCAGGGAAAGCCGGGGGCGGTGTCGCGTACCTGGGTCTTGGGGTCCTGCACCAGCGCCTTGAAGTAGCCCTTCTGCTGATACGCGTCGCGCACCCGCTCCGTGTCTTCCTGCAGCTTGGTGGCGTCGTAAGTGCGGGAGATCAGGTTCTCCAGCACGATGGAGTGCGGCAGGCCGATGGGCTTCAGGTTCTTCATCGAGTTCCGCAGGTAGCGGGAACTCACGTTCGCGTTTCCCTCGAAGGCGATCTTGCCCACCTTCACCTTGGGCCCTTCGGTGACCACAAAAGTGACCGCCACCGAGGCCGGGGGAATGGGCCTGACCTCCGAGCGGACGGTGGCGAACTGGCGCCCGTGCTCCGCGAGCATCTCCTTCAGCACCACCTCCGCCCGTTTCACCTTGGTGGGGTCGTACTGGTTCTCGACCGTGAGGCCTACCTTGCGCTGCTTGAAGCGGTCGAGCACGTCGCTCTGCGAGACCGAGTTCAGGCCCTTGTATTCGATCTCCCGGATGGTCGGCTTTTCCTTCACGTAGAAATGGATGATGAAGCCCTTGGTGCTGTCCTCGCGCTCGATGCGCAAGTCCTCGAAGTAGCCGGTGTTCCACAGGGAAGCGAAGTCGCGTTGCAGGCCGGCCTCGTCGTACACGTCCCCTTCGCGGGTGAAGATGCGCGCCCGCACGGTCTCCGCCGGGATGCGGCGGTTGCCGTGGATGCGGATGGATTCGATGAGCTGTTGCTGGGCAAAGGCGTTCCCCGCCCAGAGGAAAAGCACTCCGAGCACTGCCAGCAGCAGGGATTTTGTGGCGCCTGTATGACTTACAGGCCTTTCCTGAAGAGGACCAGAAATAAGACACCCTCAGTCTAGGATCGAGGAAACGGTGATTATACAAAGAGTGGCGAGAGATTGACTAGCGAACCATCTCCGCGCGTTCCACTTCGACCAGCGCGGAATAAAACACGGCGCCGCCCCCTAAGTCGCTCTTGCGGTCGGAGATCAGCACGTTGACGTTCTTCCCTTCAGCGGAGAGCTTGGCCCAGTCCAGCCGCCCCGCGACCACCCCCGGCCGCACGGCGCCGTTAACCCGGGCCGTCAGATGCAACTCCCCTCGGCCATTGAAGATTCGGACGGCATCCCCGTCGCGGATGCCGCGGGCCTGCGCGTCGGTGTGATTGATCTCCAGCAGCCCGCGCTGCTCGAGCACCTGTACTGACGGCAGGTTGGTGAAGGTGGAGTTCAAGAAGTTGTCGGCCTTGCGGGCCAGCAACTCGAGCGGGAACCGTCGGGCCTCCGGTGCATGGCGCGACTCCGCCGGCGGCACGAACTGCGCCACCGGGTCGAGACCCTTGGCGGCCATCGCCTCGCTGTACAGTTCCGCCTTTCCGCTGGGAGTGGGGAAGCCGCCGGCAGCGAAGGGGAGGAAGAAAGTGGAGTCGCTGGAGCGCGGGAGGTTGAGACGCACGTGTCCTTCGCGCTCCAGCTTCGCCCGGTCGATGCCTTTCACCCACTCATGCCCCGAGTCGAGGGCTGCGTCGATGGCGGTGTCCACCGACTCGCGGAAGCAATCCTCAGGAAAGCCCATGCGCGCCGCGAGCGCCGCGAAGACGTCGAAGTTGGAGCGCGCTTCGCCGATGGGCGTGATGGCCGCTTCCGAAAGCTGGACGTAATAGTGGCCGTAGCCGGTCTGCAGGTCCCTCTGCTCGAAAAATGTCGTGGCGGGCAGCACCATGTCGGCGTAGTCAGTGGTATCGGTGAGGAACTGCTCGTGGACCACGGTGAACAGGTCGGGGCGCGCGAAGCCGCGCACC
>DATKKJ010000252.1 GCA_035543055.1 Terriglobales bacterium
AACGCTTCTGACTCTGGACGCATGGGATTTCATCAAGCTGAGAAAGGCGCAGTGTTCCGCGTGCGGCCACGATCTGGCCTGGAGCCAGAAGTGGTCCATCTACTTCCTCATGGCCGTGGGTGTCTGGAACTTCGTCGGCGCGGGGGTCTTCGGTTTCCTGATCAACTTGCCGATCGTGTCCTACTTCGAGGTGGGCACGTCGCTCACCGCCAATCACGCCCACGCCGCGATGTTTGGTGTCTTTGGGATGTTGGCCTTGGCAGTCCTAGTCTTCTGCCTAAGGGCAATGCAATCCGACATCACGTGGAAGGAAACGGAGAAGTTCGTCCGGGTGGGCTTCTGGGGTGCTAATGTGGGCCTCGCGCTCATGATCATTCTGGATCTGTTCCCCGGAGGAGTAATCCAGCTCTGGGATTCCATCGCCAACGGGTATTGGCACGCGCGCCGCCTGACGTTCCTGATGGGTGGCACCTACCATAAGCTGGAATGGCTGCGCATGATGGGGGACATGATCTTCCTCTTCGCCGGCGCCCTGCCCATCACGCTCGGCGCGTTGCGCAGTATGTGGAAAAGGGACCTCTAGCCTAACTGGCGATAATGTATGGTCCGCCGCGCAACTACAAGAACGCAACCGTTGCCCAGTTGCCCCTCAGGAGCGGTCCACGAGCGATAAATCGGCTTAGCACAAGTGTGCGCTTTTGCTTCGCCTACTCGGTGCCGGCGTGGATGGTGAAGCGCTGGTAGCGGGCCCAGGCGCCAGGTTCGTCGCCGGTCAACAGGTGCCAGGCCTCGCGGTACTGCTCGTATTTCCGCTTGCTCTTGGGGTTGTGGGGAGCGAAGGCGGCGCCCTTGCAGCCGGCGATGGCGTCCACGGGAATGACGTACCAGACATCGGCGTCGGGGATGGCGACCACGACGAAATCGATGTCGGCGCGCTTGAAGCCGCCGCGGCCGCTGGTGATCTGGTACTTGCCGCGCCAGCGCTTCCAGGCGGACTTGACCTGCACCCGGTTCATGGCGCGGCGGACGTTATAGACGACGAAGTCGAAGGGCTCGTTCTCACCCATGGGCCGGCAGACAGTGAGGCCCTGCCCCATGGCTTTGGCGCTAAAGGCGGCTTCGGCCCAATCGCCACGGTGCTTCTCGTCGCGCATGCGGGGATGGAAGAGGCGGTCAAAACGGCCCATGGTCACAGGATAGCGCAGAGGCAGGGCAGGCGGCTGTGATGGCGGTCACGGGGAAGTACTCAGTACTCGGTACTCAGTACCCAGTGGGACCTCGAGAAACCCACGATTGACCGGGGCGTCGGGACTGACGTCCCGACGCTGGACGGCATAGTCAGTGCGAATATCTCCCAGATCCTTCGGTCGTCCCTCAAGGGACTCCCTCAGGATGACAATCCATAAAGAACACAGGTGATGGCGCGGCTGAAGGCGCGCCCCAACAAAGCGAGCCCCTGCCTCAGGAGTCAGGCGTCGGGAGTCAGGAGTCAGTTTCGTCTACTACTGCCGCTTCCACGCGCACCTGGACGATGACCATCAGCCCGTGGCGCCCGGTCCCGACGGTGGCATCCAGGACACGAACGGAAACTTCGGCACGCCGATGAATGGGATCATCACCGTTCTGCCCGGAGAGTGACCCATCCCGAGGATCCAACAACACTGGCCCGGCCGAGTGCCGGGCCAGTCCTTTCGCGGATCCTCAATTGTGCACGAGGCTGTAATGGCGGTCGCCGGACGTGACCGGCATCACAGGCGGGGGGGCCGCGCCGAAGACTAGAATGTCCCCTTAGTTCATCTGCTGCGAGGTCCTTATGGAATCCCTGACCAGCAAGCCCGCCGCAAAAAATAGCGGAAAGCCGAGCGTCGATCCGGCGCACGACCTCTTACGCAGCGAGGGGCACCCGCTGGACGCGGTGTTCCGTCCGAAGAACGTGGCGGTGATCGGGGCCACGGAGCGGCAGGGCAGTGTAGGGCGCTCGGTGCTGTGGAACCTGATGAGCACGCCGTTCGGGGGGACGGTGTTCCCCATCAATCCGAACCGGCCGAGCGTGCTGGGGATCCGCACCTACCGCGACGTGCAGTCGCTTCCGGAGAAGCCCGACCTGGCGGTGGTGACAACGCCGGCGGCGACGGTGCCGGCCATCATGAAGGAGTGCGCGGACGCCGGGGTGGCAGCGGGCATCATCATCTCGGCGGGGTTCCGCGAGTTCGGAGAGACGGGGCAGGAGCTGGAGCGGCAGATCGCGGAGCACATCCGCGGGCGCATGCGAGTGATCGGGCCGAACTGCCTGGGAGTGATGAACCCGCTCACCGGGCTGAACGCGACCTTCGCGTCGGCCATCGCACGGCCGGGAAGCGTGGCCTTCATCAGCCAGAGCGGCGCGTTGTGCACCGCAGTGCTGGACTGGAGCCTGCGCGAGATGGTGGGCTTCAGCGCCTTCGTCTCCGTGGGGTCGATGCTGGACGTGGGGTGGGGCGACCTGATCAGCTACTTCGGCGACGACACCCGCACCCAGGCGATCGTGATCTACATGGAGTCGGTGGGGGACGCGCGAGCATTCCTGTCGGCGGCGCGCGAAGTGTCGCTGACCAAGCCGGTGATCGTGATCAAGGCGGGGCGGACGGCGGCGGCAGCCAAGGCGGCGGCCTCGCACACCGGGGCGCTCACCGGCAGCGACGAGGTGCTGGACGCGGCCTTCCGGCGCAGCGGGGTGCTGCGGGTCAACACCATCTCCGACATCTTCTACATGACGGAAGTGCTGGCCAAGCAGCCGCGCCCGCGGGGCCCGCGCCTGACCATCCTGACCAATGCCGGGGGCCCGGCGGTGCTGGCCACCGACGCGCTGATCGCGCTGGGCGGGCAGCTGGCGGACCTGACGCCGGAGACCATCGCGGCCTACAACCAATTCCTGCCGCCGCACTGGAGCCACAACAATCCGGTGGACATTTTGGGCGACGCCGAGCCGGAGCGGTACGCCAAAGCGCTGGAGATCGCCGCGAAGGACCCGAACACCGACGGCATCCTGGTGGTCCTGACGCCGCAGGGGATGACCAATCCCACGGCCATCGCGGAACAGCTCAAGCCCTACGCCAACTCCACCGGGAAACCGGTGCTGGCGAGCTGGATGGGAGGCGCCGACGTGGCCCACGGGGAGGAGATCCTGAACCGCATCGGGATCCCGACCTTCCCCTATCCCGACACCGCGGCCCGGGCCTTCAACTACATGTGGCGCTACACCTACAACCTGCGCGGGCTGTACGAGACGCCGAGCATGGCGAGCACGGGGGAGCCACCCGACCGGGGAACGGCGGCGAGCATCGTACAGCATGCGCACGGCAGCGGCCGGACCCTCCTGACCGAGCACGAATCGAAGCAGTTGCTGCAGGCGTACGGCATCCCGACGGTGCGGACGGAGGTGGCTGAGAATCCCGAGGAAGCGGTCCGGATCGCGCGCGAGCTGGGGTATCCGGTGGTGGTCAAGCTGTTGTCGGAGACCATCACGCACAAGACCGACGTCGGAGGAGTGCAGCTCAACCTGGGGAGCGACGAGGCGGTGCGCGCCGCGTTCGAGGAGATCCGCCGCGGGGTGAGCGAGCGCGCCAGCGCGCAGGATTTCCTGGGTGTGACGGTGCAGCCGATGGTGAAGCTGGAGGGCTACGAGCTGATCATCGGCAGCAGCCTGGATGCGCAGTTCGGACCGGTGCTGCTGTTCGGCGCCGGCGGACAACTGGTGGAGGTGAACAAGGACAGCGCGCTGGCACTGCCGCCGCTGAATTCGACACTGGCCCGGCGCATGATGGAGCAGACCAGGATCTTCACCGCGCTCAAGGGGGTACGGGGGCGAAAACCGGTGGACCTGACGGCGCTGGAAGAGCTGCTGGTGCGCTTCAGCCAGCTGGTGGTGGAGCAGCCGTGGATCCGGGAGATCGACATCAACCCGCTGCTGGCGTCGCCGGAACGGCTGGTGACGCTGGACGCGCGGGTGGTGTTGCACGGGCCGGAGATGACGGAGCAGCAGCTGCCACGCCCCGCGGTCCGGCCGTATCCGATGCAGTACGTCGGCGGCTGGACGATGAAGGACGGGCAGAAGGTGTGCATCCGGCCGATCCGTCCGGAGGACGAGCCGCTAATCGTGAAGTTCCACCAGAAACTCTCGGCGCGCACCGTGTACCTGCGCTACTTCCAGCCGATGAAGCTCTCGACCCGGACGTCGCACGAGCGCATGACGCGCATCTGCTTCATCGACTACGACCGGGAGATGGCGCTGGTGGCGGAGCGCAGGGACCTGGCGACCGACGAGCCGGAGATCGTCGGCGTGACCCGGCTGAGCAAGCTGCACGGCGTCGACGCCGCGGAATCGGCGGTGGTCCTGCTGGATGAGGTGCAGGGCAAAGGGCTGGGGACCGAGCTGGTGCGCCGCAGCCTGGAGGTGGCCAAGGCGGAACGATTGAAGCGGGTGCTCTCAACCGTGCTGCCGGAAAACCTGGAGATGCGTGCGGTGAACAAGAAGCTGGGGTTCCGCGTGGTCTCCCGGATCGATGAGGACGTGGTGCGGATGGAGCTAGACCTGTAAAGCCGCAAGTCCACCCTCGACATGGTGTCGGATGAGGGTGACGATCAGTGCCTGGGTTCCGACCTGAGTGCGACGGTGAAGGTGGGCAGCTGCAATTCGGGCTTGCCCAACACCTTGTTCACCAACGGCTGCACCATTTCCGACCTGATCAAGAACATCGGGGCGCAGTCGAAGAACCATGGCGAGTTCGTCAGCGGAGTGGCACACCTGACGGACGTGCTGAAGGGCGCGGGACTGTTCAAAGGCGCGGCGAAGGGAGCCATCCAGAGCTGCGCAGCGGGAGCAGCCATTCCATAGGCCATTAGCAAATGGATGAATACGGGGCAGCCCTTGCGGCTGCCCTTTCTTGTGCTGTTCGTGGGCGCCGAGGGCCCTGCGGTATCATAAGAGTTCGTGAGGAAGGAGCCATCATGAGCTGTGGGTCGCCGCAGGTCCCGCCGGAAGCAGGCAGCGATAGCAAGCACAAGGTCTTCTGCGTGAAGTTCCAGCGGGAGATGCCCGGGCTGGACGAGCCCCCGTTCGATACCGACCTGGGGAAGAAGATCTACGAGAACGTGTCCGCCGAGGCGTGGAAGATGTGGGGCGAACATTGCAAGATGATCCTCAATGAGTATCGGCTGAACCCGGCCAACAAGAAGGACCAGGAGCTCATCGTGCAGCAGATGGAGCAGTACTTCTTCGGGGAGGGCGCGGCGCTGCCGCCGGAGTACGTGCCTCCGAAGACGAAGCAATAGGGACCCTCGAAGACCACGTGGCGCGGCCGCCCCCGGCCGCGCTTTCTTCTTGGAGAAAGCAGGTCCCTCACGGGCTGAAGCCCGTTCGGGATGACACTGGGAAATAAGAATGGGGGCTACTTCACAATGAGGAGTTCGGGGGCGATCACGAATTCCAGCTTGGCATGGGCGTCGCGCAGGGCTTGCTCCACCAGTTCCGGAGTGCGCTCGCGGGCGAAGAGGAAGCCGAGGTAGCTGGAACCTTCGGGCAAGGGCACCAGCTTCTGCTGCGGCTTGGCGGTGATCTCCAGGTCCACGATGCCGGGAGTGCCGAGCGCGTACTGCGAGCCACGCACCTCTTCGTAGAAGCCGACCTTGGGGATCGGGATCATCATCACGCCGGAGGCGCGGTCTTCGCGCAGCACGCGGTGGACCTCATAGCCCAGCGCCAGGCGGATGAGCACCTCCTCCAGCGACATCTCCTGTTTGACCAGGGGGAACTTGAAACGCAACGCGCGGGCGCAAAGACCGCCGATGCAGCGGGCAGCGACTTCCATGACATACACGCCGGCGGCGCCCAGGCGGAATTCGGCGTGCACCGGGCCGTGAGCGAGGCCGAGGGCGCGGACCGAGGCATCGAGGGCGCGGGTCACCGCTTCCTGCAGTGGGGCCGCGTGGCGCGAGGGGGTGACGTAGATAGTCTCCTCGAAGTAGGGCCCAGTGAGCGGATCGGGCTTGTCGAAGATGGCGAGAATGTGCAGGCGTCCGCGCTCGACCAGGGCTTCGACCGCGACTTCGGCGCCGGCGATGTACTCCTCCACCTGGATGAACCGGCTGGTCTCCTCGCGCAGGGCTTTGACGTCGCCGGCCGAAAGCAGACGGCGCACACGATCGAAGGCGGCGACGAATTCTTCTGGCGTGTCAGCGCGGATGACGCCGCGGCTGCCGGAAAGCGCGATGGGCTTCACCACGCAAGGAAAGGTGACGCCCGGCAAGATGGCTGCCGGATCTTCTTCGACGTGGAAGCGCTGGAAAGCCGGTACCTGGAGGCCGGCGGCTTTCAGGCGCTCGCGCGAGCGATACTTGTCGCGGCAGAGGTCAGCGGCTTCGGGCGGATGCCCGGGCAGACCAAGCGCCTCAGCGACGCGGGCGGCGGTGGGCGTAGGACGATCGCCGACGGCAACCACGGCATGGATGGGAGTCCGCGCCGAGAAATCGAGGACCTGGCGCGCGGCTCCTTCCGCATCTTCGAAATGCAGGGGCAGCGCCTGGTCGCGCCAGGGATCTTCGAGCACGTGGCAGCGGTCGGTGCC
>DATKKJ010000253.1 GCA_035543055.1 Terriglobales bacterium
AGCATGACCCATTGCACGACCTCCGGCATACTCTCGCGCGGCGTGTAGCTGCCCGAGAGCGTCTGTAGCGGCAACAGCACCAGCATCACCAGCATCCCGAACTGCGGCATCGAGCGCGCGATGGTGGCCATAAAGATGCCCATCGAGGTCGTGGCGAACAGGTGCAGCGCCGTCCCGGTCAGAAACAGCGCCAGCGAGCCTTCGATGGGCACCGCCAGCACCCCCTGGATCACGAGCGCTACCGACAGGCTGGTGGCGACCAGCACCACCAGCATCATCGCCCACACCTTGCTGGTCATGATCTCGAACGGGGTGACGGGCATGACTAAGAGATGCTCGATGGTGCCGTGCTCGCGTTCGCGGATCAGCGCCGCGCCGGTGAGGATGATGGAGAGCAGCGTGACCTGGTTGATGACCTCCATGACCCCGCCGAACCAGGATCGGGTCAAATTGGGATTGAAGCGCACCCGCAGGGCGAGGTCGACCGGGGGGCGCTCAGCGAAGCGTTGACTCGCGAATGCGGCACTCGCGCCCGCCCGGTGGTGCTGCACGAAGGCGTCGATCTCGCTGCTCACGATGGTCTGGATATACGCGTTGCCCGTGTACGCCTGGATCATCTGCGTGGCGTCGACGTTGAGCTGCACCGTGGGACTGCGTCCGGCCAGCACATCGCGCTCGAAGTCGGGCGGGATGTAGAGCGCAAAAGTATCCACCCCCGCGTCCATCCGCGCATCCATCTCGGCCGGCGTGATGAGCGCCGGCGGCTGGAAGAGCGGGGGGTAGAAGGCGTCGACAAGGCGCGTGGAGAGTTGCGAGTGATCCTGGTCGACGATGCCGATCGGCGCCTTGTTGAGCGTATCCGGGATCGCCGTGGCGAAGGAATAGACATTGACCGTGAAGGAGAACAGCATCAGCCCGAGCAGAATCGGGTCGCGCAGCAGGCTGCGCAGTTCCTTGACGCCGAGGTACAGGATATTGCCGCCGCGCATGGTTACCGTTCCTGCTTGGGGAGTAAGGCTGCCGTCACAAGAATGAGCACAGGCACGGTCAGCAGCAGCGCCACGTACGCGGGCTGGAGATCGGCGAACGCGAGCGCCTTGTTGAACGTGCCGCGCGCGATGGTCAAGAAATGGGTCGTGGGGTAGATGCGCCCGACCAGCGCCCCCATCCCTTCGAGCGAGGAGACCGGGTAGACCATGCCGGAGAACTGCGTGGTCGGCAGGATGGTCAGCACCGCCGTGCCGAACATCGCCGCGATCTGGCTGCGCGTGAAGGTGGAGATCAACAGGCCCGTCGCGGTGGCCGCGCCCACATACAGCAGTGCGCCCACCGCCAGGGCGACAAAGCTGCCTTTCAGGGGCACGCCGAACACCGCTACGGTCAACCCGCACAGCAGCAGGAAATTGAGCAGCGCCAGGACTACATAGGGAATTTGCTTGCCGAGCAGGAACTCCAGGCGCGTGACCGGGGTGACGTAGAGATTGACGATGGAGCCCATCTCCTTCTCACGCACCACCGATAGCGCCGTCAGCATCGCCGGGATCAAGATCAACAGCAGCGGGATGTTGCCCGGCGCCATGGCGACGATACTGAGGACGTCGGGATTGTAGCGGTAGCGGGTTTCAATGGTGGCGAGCCCCACGAGCCCCACCGCCGCGCCGCTCCTGAAGGTGGAGGGCAGCCGGGGCTGCTTGTAGGGCGGTTCAATGGCGGCGAGCCCCACGTCCCTGGTCGGGGATCGCTCCCGCGCCCCAGTGGGAGACCGCTCCCTAGCCTTGCTGTTCAACCAGAGCCGGTGCGCCCCGACGATGTCGGCGCGCACCGTTTCGCCGCGCACGGGCATGGCGCCATCGACCCAGACCCCGATTTCCGTGGGCGTGCCGCGCGAGACATCGTGCCCGAACTTGGGGGGGATCTCGATCGCCAGACTCACTTCGCCCGCGCGCATGCGCCGGTCCAGATCGGCGTAATCGCGCAGCGGCGCGCGCTCGCTGAACCAGCGTGAGGCGCCCGCGAGATTGAGGGCATAATCGCTGCTGGTGGTGGTTTGATCGTAATCAAGCACGGCGAAGGAGAGGTGCTCCACGTCGAGCGTGATGCCATAGCTCAGCACGACCATCAGGATGACGCTGCCCAGGATGGCGAGGCTCAGGCGGAAGGGGTCGCGGCGCAGTTCCAGCGACTCGCGCAGGGTATAGCTGAACAGGCGGCGGAGGGAAAACGAACTAGAAGCATGGAGTGGTGGAGTGTCGGAGTGACCCGCGGCTGAGTGACTGTCCTCCTGAGGGTCGGCGTGAGCCCCTGCGGCGCTGCTCAGGGCAGGCTCGGGCGTCGTGCGGTCTTCCTTCGCCTTTTGCACAGCGGCACCACTCGCCTCCTCGAGGTAGCTGATGAAGGCCTCCTCCAGCGTGGTGACCCCGCGCTGGCGCACCAGCGCCGCCGGGGCGTCGCTGACCAACACTTTGCCAGCGTGCATCAGCGAGATGCGGTCACAGCGCTCGGCCTCGTTCATGAAGTGGGTGGAGATAAAAATCGTCACCTTGTCCCGCCGCGCCAGCTCGATGAGGATCTGCCAGAAATTATCGCGCGCCACCGGATCCACGCCCGAGGTCGGCTCGTCGAGAATCAGCATCTCCGGGGCGTGGATCATCGCCACCGCCAGCGAGAGGCGCTGGCGCTGGCCCATGGGCAGGGCATCAGGCAGCGCATCCATCACCTCAGTCAAACCGAACCGCTGCGCCATTTCCTGCACCCGCGCCGGGATGCTCTCCTCCGGCAGTTTGAACAGCCGCGCGTGCAGGACCAGATTCTGCCGCACCGTCAGCTCGCTGTAGAGCGAGAAGGCCTGCGTCATGTAGCCGATATGCCGGCGGGTGTTGAGATCGTGCGGGTCCACGGGCTTGCCGAACAGCTTCGCCTCCCCTTCGGTTTGCGGCAACAGGCCGGTCAGCATCTTCATTGTCGTCGTCTTCCCGCACCCGTTAGAGCCGAGAAAGCCGAAGATCTCGCCGCGCGCGATGCGGAAATTGACATGGTCGACGGCGACGAAGTCCCCGAAGCGCATGGTCAGGTCCTGGGCTTCGATCGCCACCTCTTCCGTGGTGCCCGCCTCACGCGGCGGGATGACCACGGCCCGATGCCCCGCGCGCTGCGCCGGCGGCAGGAGGTCAATAAAGGCCGCTTCCAAGGAATCAGCATGAGTGCGCGCCAGGAGTTCCTGCAGCGTGCCGGTGGCGAGCACTTGCCCGGCGTTCATGGCCACCAGCCAGTCGAAACGCGCCGCCTCTTCCATGTAGGCGGTGGCCACCATCACGCTCATGCCGGGGCGATCGACGCGAATGCGGTCAATCAGTTCCCAGAACTGCCGCCGCGACAGCGGATCGACGCCGGTGGTGGGCTCGTCCAACAGCAACAGATCGGGATCGTGAATTAACGCGCAGCACAACCCCAGCTTCTGCTTCATCCCGCCCGAGAGCTTGCCGGCCGGCCGGTCGGGGAAGGGCGCCAATCCGGTTGCCTGCAGCAGATCCGCGATCCGCCGCGCGCGTTCGGCGCGCCCCTGGCCGAATAGCCGGGCGAAGAAGTCGAGATTTTCCGCTACCGACAGCGTGGGATAGAGGTTCTTGCCGAGGCCTTGGGGCATATAGGCGATCCGCGGGCAGACCGCCCGGCGGTGGCGCACCTCGGCCATGTCCCCACCCAGCACGGTGATCGTGCCGGCCTGCATCTTGTGCGCGCCCGCCACCAGGGCAAACAGGCTCGATTTGCCGACGCCATCCGGACCGATAAATCCCACCATGCGCCCGGCTGGCACGTCAAGGCTGACGGCATCTAGGGCCCGGGTCTTACCGTAGCGCAGCGTGACATCCTGCAGCTGCGCCACAACTGAGGAGAGGGATGGCGACGCGTCAACTGTCTCAGCGTGTATGCTCATGGCGGAAGCCTCACGGCCAGACGGGCCGGCCACTCCGTCTGATGGTCACGCTGCACATAGGCGACCCCGGGTAGGCCGGTCTTCACTTGTTTAATATGTTCCCGGAGGAGTTCGGGCGGGATGTGCGCCTTGATACGAAACATCAATTTCTCCCGCTCGATCTGCGTCTCCACGGTCTTGGGCGTGAACTGGGCGACATCGGCCACGAAGGTGGCCCGCGCGGGAATCACATACTGCGGGGCGGCATCGAGCACCAGCCGCACTTCACTGCCCAGCGTCACCCGCCCGGCTTGCGCCGTCGGTAGAAAGAAGGTCATGTACACGTCGGTGAGATCGACGAGGTTGAGCACCCGGCCGCCTTGGCCCATCACCTCCCCGGGCTCGGCGACGCGGTATTGCACGCGACCGTCGCGTGGAGATTTAAGAATGCTGTCGTCAATGTCGGCCTGAATCCGCCGGATTGTGGCCTGCTGGGCCTCGATGTTGGATTCCGCGCCAGCGACCTCTGAGCGCGCCGTGGCAACGGCGGCCTCGGCCGCGGCGACTTGGGCGCGGGCGGAAACGACGGTGGCCTCTGCACTCTGGACCCGCGCACGATCGTCATC
>DATKKJ010000254.1 GCA_035543055.1 Terriglobales bacterium
GAGACCGACCGCAACATCGTGTACCTGGAATCGCGCGGCCTCGAGCCCAGACTTAGTCCGTTCGATCCCATGGCGTTGCTCGACGAGATCCAGCGGCTGGTGCCGGGCTACCAGGTTTCGCGCCTCGATCTGCTGGCCGGCAACGACGTGCCGACCCGGCTCGGCGGGCCGACCGGCAGGCAGCAGGACGCGGCCCATTTGATCCATCCGGCCGACGACAACCTCTTCTCCTCGGGCACGCTCGGCAAGTACTCGAAGGCGTTGAACTCGGTCACCGAGAAGAACGAGGGCGTAAAGCACAGCGAGGTCGCGGCCGATTGATATAGCGGTAGAGACGCCGTCAGGGTGTCTCAGAAAGAGCACGTTGGATTACCCGGACATAGCGACGTTCCTCATCGTCAGCGTGGTGAAAATCGCCATCGTGATCGTGGTCCTGCTGACCGCGGTCGCCTACACGGTCTGGCTGGAACGCAAGCTGGTGGGCCACATCCAGAATCGTTGGGGCCCGTCGCGGGTCGGCCCCTTCGGCCTGTTGCAGCCCCTGGCCGACGGCCTGAAGTTGATCCTGAAGGAAGACCTGACGCCGCCGCACGTGTACCGCCCCATCTACATCCTGGCGCCGATCCTTTCGCTCACCCTGGCCCTGACCAGCATCTCCCTGATCCCCTTCGGGAACTTCCTGCACATCGGCAAGAACATCACTACGCCGCTGCAGATCTCCGACATCAACGTCGGCCTGCTGGCCATCCTGGGGGTGACCTCGATCAGCGTGTACGGCGTCGCCCTCTCCGGCTGGTCCTCCAACAATAAGTACTCGCTGCTGGGCGCGCTGCGCGCCAGCGCCCAGATGGTCAGCTACGAGCTGGCGCTGGGCCTCTCGCTCATCGGCGTGCTGATCCTTTCCGGGTCTCTCAGCCTGCGCGACATCGTGGACAAGCAGGCGGGGCGCGTCTACGGCTTCATTCCCAACTGGAATTTCTTCACCGGCTTTCAATTCGTCGCCTTCTTCATCTACCTGATGGCCGCCTACGCCGAGACCAACCGAACGCCCTTCGATCTGCCTGAAGCCGAAACCGAGCTGGTGGCCGGCTACCACACCGAGTACAGCTCCATGAAGTTCGCCATCTTCTTCATGGCGGAATACGCAAACATGATCACCGTCGGGTGCCTGGCGACCGTCCTCTTCTTCGGCGGCTGGCACGGCCCGGTGCCCTCGTTCACCCCGGCGCTGCTCAAGCCGGTCGTGCCCGTGTTGTGGTTCATGGTGAAGGTGTTCTTCTTCCTGTTTCTTTACATCTGGGTGCGCGGGACGTTGCCGCGCTTCCGTTATGACCAGCTGATGGCATTCGGCTGGAAGGTGCTGCTGCCACTGGCCATCGCCAACGTGGTCGTGACCAGCCTGGTGGTGGCGTTGAGATCGTGATGATCCATCCGGTTCTATTCTTCGTCTTTGCGGCGGTGGCGGTAGCGGGTGCGATCAACCTGCTGGCGCAGAAGCACCCCATCAACAGCGCCCTGTCGCTGATCGTGGTGATGGGCGCGCTGGCGGTGCTCTACCTGCTGCTGGGCGCCGAGTTCGTGGCCGCCATCCAGGTGATCGTGTACGCCGGCGCCGTCATGGTGCTGTTCGTCTTCGTCATCATGCTGCTCAATGCCGGCGAGGAGGAGCACGACGGCGCCGCCAGCCGGGTGGCCAAGATCTTCGGATATCCCGCCGTCGCTTTGGGTGGGGGAGCGCTCATCTACGCGCTGGCCACTCGCGGCGCTCCCGGGATGCAGGTCGAGATCGGGCGCTTTCTGGGCGGCACTCGGCAGGTCGGCCGGCTGCTCTTCCGCGACTTCCTGCTTCCCTTCGAAGTCACCTCGGTGCTGATCCTGATCGCCATCATGGGCGCGGTCGTGCTCGGCCGGAGAGGGGGCGAACAGTAATGGTCCCGGTCCACTATTACCTGGTGCTGAGCGCCATCCTGTTCTCCTGCGGCGTGGTCGGCTTTCTCATCAAGCGCAATATCATCACCATCTTCATGTGTATCGAGCTGATGCTGAACGGAGTGAACCTGGCTTTTGTGGCTTTCGCCTACGAGTGGCACCAGCTCAGCGGGCACGTGTTTGTCTTTTTCGTGATGGTTGTGGCCGCGGCCGAAGCTGCGGTGGGCCTGGCAATCATCATCACTGTCTTCCGCACGCGCGAGACCTTGAACGTCGACCGCGTCAATTTATTGAAGTTGTAAACGGGTTTGTGGTCGTCGTACTCGGTTTTTGGCCGACGACCGACGACTGACGACTGAAATGAATCTGAATCTCTGGCTGATCCCGGTCCTGCCGCTCCTCGGAGCCGCCATCAACGGCCTCTTCGGGCGTCACTTCTCGAAGCGGGTTGTGGCGGCGGTCGGGCTGGTGTTCGTCGCTGCGGCGTTCCTCTGGTCGGTGATCGCGGCGCTGCGTTTCGCCGGCCTGCCCTCCGATCAGACGCCCTACACCGAAGTCCTCGCTGCCTGGATCCAGGCCGGCGATTTCCGCGTGGACTTCGGTTTCATGCTCGACCAGCTCTCCCTGGTCATGAGCTTGGTCGTCACCGGCGTCGGCTTCCTCATTCATATCTACTCGGTCGGCTACATGTGGGAGGAAGGCGGCTTCTACCGTTTCTTCTCCTACATGAACCTGTTCATGTTCTTCATGCTGACCCTGGTGCTGGCGAACAACTACCTGCTGATGTTCGTCGGATGGGAAGGCGTGGGCCTGGCGTCCTACCTGCTCATCGGCTTCTTCTTCCTGCGTGACTCCGCCGCCAGCGCCGGCAAGAAAGCATTCATCGTCAACCGCATCGGAGACTTCGGCTTCCTCATCGCGCTCTTCCTGCTGATCAAGCACTTCGGCTCGCTGAATTACGCGGAGGTGTTCACCGCGGCGGCACGCCTGCCGGTGGAAGCGGCCCCAGGCGTGCTCACCGCCATCGCCATCCTGATGATGGTGGGCGCCGCCGGCAAGTCGGCCCAGGTGCCACTCTACGTCTGGCTCCCCGACGCCATGGAAGGCCCCACCCCGGTCTCGGCGCTGATCCACGCCGCCACCATGGTGACGGCCGGCGTGTACATGGTCTGCCGCTCCAATCCCATCTTCAGCCGCTCGCCCGAAGCGCTGCTGGTGGTGGCCGTCGTCGGCTGTTTCACCGCGTTCTTTGCCGCCACCATTGGCATGGCCCAGACCGACATCAAGCGCGTGCTGGCTTACTCCACCGTCTCCCAGCTCGGATACATGTTCCTGGCCGCCGGCGTCGCCGCCTATTCCGCCGCCATCTTCCACCTCATGACCCACGCCTTCTTCAAGGCGTTGCTCTTCCTGGCCGCCGGTTCAGTGATCCACGGCCTGGGCGGCGAGCAGGACATGCGCAACATGGGCGGCCTCAAGAAGTACATGCCGGTCACTTTCTGGACCATGACCGCTGCCACCTTTGCCATCGCCGGCTTCTTCCCGCTCTCCGGCTTCTTCTCAAAGGACGAGATCCTCTGGCAGGCCTACTCCAGCCCGCACGGACACTGGCTGCTGTGGCTGCTCGGCGTCCTCACCGCCCTGATGACTTCGTTCTACATGTTCCGGCTCTGGTTCCTGACGTTCTTCGGGGAGTATCGCGGCGCTGAAACCGCTGGCCACGCGCATGCGCCTGGTCATCCGGTCTCCGACGAAAAAGCATCCGCCGCGCCGTTGGACGCAGACACGGCCGAGATCCTGGTTCCCGCTGAATTCGAGAAGCTGGTCCTCCACGAAGTGAAGTCGCGCCACGGAACCATTGCCTACTCGGAAAAGAGTGGCGAATCCCTGCTGCTGCGGGCCACGTTTCCTAAAGGCGCAATGATGTACCTGGAACGGGACGTGAAGCACCTCAGCGACGGCAAGGGGACTGCGACCCTCCGTTTCGCCGAAGCGAGTCATCCGCCGAAGGCGGTCTCCGCGCCGCAAGCACATCATGCGCCCCACGAGAGCCCGTGGGTCATGCTCGCCCCGCTGGTGTTGCTGGCTATAGGCAGCGTGGCTGCCGGATGGGTCGGCTGGCCCAAGGCGATCTGGGGCTCGAACCACTTCGAGCACTTCCTCGCACCGGCGTTCCAGCAGGTGGAGCAGGCTGCTGAAGCCCATCCTGAGAGCGCCTCGACCGAGATCGCGTTCATGCTGGTGTCCGTGGCCGCGGCCGCGATGGGCCTCTTCTTCGCCTGGCTGCTCTACTACAAGCGCCGCGACCTCCCGGAGAAGGTCGCCGCACACCTCGGCGGCCTCTACGACGCGGTCCGCAACAAGTACTACGTGGACGAGGGCTATCAGGCGCTGTTCGTCTGGCCGCTGATCGAGGGCTCGCGCCAGCTTCTGTGGCGCGCGATTGACGTCGGTATGATCGACAAGACGGTGAATGAAGCCGCCGACGGCGCGCGCGCTCTCTCCGGCGAGGTCCGCACGATGCAGTCGGGCAACATCCGCTCCTACGCCGGCTGGGTCGCCGCCGGCGCCGCCCTGGCCCTGCTCTACATGCTCTGGCGAGGTGTCCGATGAGCCCGCACGCTCTGAACCCGCTCATCCTCAGCCTGGTCACCTTTGTGCCCGCTCTCGGCGCGCTGTTCCTGGTGTTCTTCCCCCGGCGCGACAGCAGCATCCGCTCCTTCGCCCTCATCATCGCCCTAGTGGACTTCATCCTCTCCCTGCATCTCCCCATCTACTTCGACAACGCCAAGCCGGGCTTCCAGTTCGACGTAAACATTCCCTGGATCTCCTCGCCCAACATCCACTACCACCTGGGCGTGGACGGCATCTCGCTCTGGCTGGTCGTCTTGACCACTTTCCTGGTGCCCCTGGGCGTGCTGGTCTCCTGGAAGTCGGTGCATGACCGGGTGAAGGAATTCTTCATCCTCTTCCTGCTGCTCGAGACGGCGATGATCGGCGTCTTCGTCAGCCTCGACCTCTTCTTCTTCTACTTCTTCTGGGAAGCCTCGCTCATCCCGATGGCCCTGCTGATCGGCATGTACGGCCACGAACGGCGCGTCTATGCCGCGGTGAAGTTCTTCCTGTTCACCATGGTGGCTTCGGTGTTCATGCTGGCCGCCATCATCTGGCTGTACGCCCAGACCGGCTCCTTCGATTACCTGGTGATCCAGCAGGCGCTGCGCACCGAGCAGATCGCCAACATCACGACTGCCGGCGAGTGGCTCTTCCTCGGCTTCTTTGTCGCCTTCGCGGTGAAGGTGCCTCTGTTCCCGCTGCACACCTGGCTGCCCGACGCCCACGTCGAGGCCCCCACCGCCGGCTCCGTCCTGCTGGCCGGTGTCCTGCTCAAGATGGGCACCTACGGCCTGCTGCGCTTCAACGTCGGGCTCTTCCCCGCCCAGTCGCGGGAGCACGCTCCCTGGATCGTCACCCTGGCCATCATCGGGATCATCTACGGCGCGCTGGTCGCGATGGTGCAGCCCAACCTGAAGAAGCTGATCGCCTACTCCTCGGTCAGCCACCTGGGTTTCGTCGTGCTCGGCATCTTCACCTTCACCCAGGCGGGCGTGGACGGCGCCGTGTACCAGATGCTGAGCCACGGCGTCTCCACCGGCGCGCTCTTCATGCTGGCCGGAATGCTCTATGAGCGCCGCCACACCTACGAGATCACCGATTTCGGCGGCCTCGCCACCCCCATGCCCGTCTATGCCACCTTCTTCCTGGTGATCACTCTCTCCTCGGTCGGCTTGCCTATGCTGAACGGCTTCATCGGGGAATTCCTGGTACTGAGCGGCGCCTTCCGCGCCAAGGCCATCTACGGCATCCTCGCGGCCTCAGGGGTCGTCTGGAGCGCCTGCTATCTGTTCTGGATGTACCAGCGGGTCTTTTTCGGCACCGTGAAGCTCGACGCGAACCGCACCGTGCCTGACATCGACATCCGCGAGCGCATCGCCCTCTGGCCCACGGCCGTGGCCGCCCTCATCATGGGCATTGCCCCGCCGGTCTGGTTCGCTTCCATCGATCCCGCAGTGCGCATCGCCCTCGGGCCGCTCGCCCAGGAGCTGGGAAGGCTGGTGGGCCCATGATCCCGACCGAAGACTACATCCGCCTCCTGCCCGAGATCGTGCTCACCGTCTTCGGCGTCATCGTGATGCTCGCCGAGCCCTTGCTGGGCCCGCGCGCATCGCGCAAGCCCCTGGGCATCGTGGCCCTCGCCGGGACGCTCGCGGCCCTGGCCGCCACCGTCCTGCAGGCCGACAATCAGGGCCTCGCCTTCTTCTCCCTGGTACTGGTGGACGATTTCAGCGTCTTCTTCCACTTCGTCATCGAACTGATCGCCGCCGTGGTCATCCTCGCCTCGCTGGAATACCTCGACACCCAGCAGATCCACGCCGGCGAGTTCTACGCCCTCATCCTCTTCGGCAGCGTCGGCATGGTGCTGATGTCGTCGGCCATGGAGCTGGTGCTGGTCTTCATCGCCCTCGAGATCTCCTCCATCTCGACCTACATCCTGGCCGGCTTCCGGCGGCGCATCGCCATCAGCAGCGAGTCCTCGCTGAAATACTTCTTGCTGGGCTCGTTCGCCACCGCTTTCTTCCTGTACGGCGTGGCCCTGGTCTTTGGCGCCACCGGCTCCACCAGCATCATCGACCTGGGCATGGTGCTGCGCACCGGACACCACTCGGCCCTGGTCTTCTGCGCCGTGGCCATGATGTTCGTCGGCCTGGGCTTCAAGATCGCGGCGGCGCCCTTCCACGTCTGGACCCCCGACGTCTACGAAGGCGCGCCCGCCCCCGTGGTCGCCCTCATGTCCACCGCCCCCAAGGCCGCGGTCTTCGCCGTCATGTTGCGCATCTTCTTCATGGCCTCGGTTCCCGGATGGTTCTGGCTGGTCTGGATCTCGTCCGTGCTCTCCATGTTCATCGGCAACATCGGGGCGCTGGTGCAGTCCAACGTGAAGCGCATGCTGGCCTACTCCTCCATCGCCCACGCCGGATACCTGCTCATCGCCTTTGCCGCCGCCCAGGGCATCGGCGTCTCGGCCGCCATGTTCTACACCGCCGCCTACGCCGCCATGAATGTGGGCGCCTTCGCCGTGGTCAGCCACTTCGCCGCCGCCGGCGAGCGCTACGTCAGTATCGACGACTACGCCGGCCTGGGCCGGCGCCATCCCGTCCTGGCCGCGTGCCTCACCATTTTCCTGCTTTCGCTGATCGGCATCCCGGTCACCGGCGGCTTCTTCGCCAAGTTCTACGTCTTCAGCGCCGCCCTGCGCTCCAACCTGGTCGGACTGACGGTGCTCGGCGTCATCAACAGCGCCATCGCCGCTTACTATTACCTGCGCGTGATCGTGGTGATGTATATGCGCGAGCCGGAGCAGGAAGAGCCGCTGCCACCCATCTCTCCCACTCTGGGAGTGGCGCTCGCGGTGAGCGTGCTCGCCACCATCTATCTGGGCGTGTTGCCCGGCCACGTGCTGGAATTCGCCCAGGCCGGCGCCGCCCAGCTCATCAAATGAATTGGTGAAGTTGAAATTTGTAATCTGTAAAGTTCAAAGTATCTGACTCTTACTTAGCAAATCACGAATCACCAGTTACAAATCGCAGATCATTCCACCGCCACCGCAATGTCTTTCAGCGAGAACACGGCCACCGCCAGCATCCCCACCACCGCCGCCTCCGCCACTCCGGCCGCCAGCATCGGCCCGGCCACCTTCCAGGAGATATCGAACGTGCTGCGAGCGATCGTCATGGATAGCGAATACACCGGCAGGACCAGCTCCGCTCGGTGGCCCAGCACGGCTTCCAGCGCCATCGGGAGCGCCACGATCAGGCCGGTGGCTGCGGTCGCCAGGACGGGATGCAGCAGGCTGGCGAAGACCAGGGCGATGGTGGCCGCCAGCAGCGCCGCCACCAGGGCCACCAGCATCATCCACCCGACCTGGACGACTGGAACATCGATCCGGCGCGCCAGGAATGCGCCTGCCAGGAACACCAGCGCGCAGTAGCTGCTGATCAGCACCATGATGCCCAGCAGCAGCCCGCCGATGTACTGGCCCCGAGTCACGCTCTTCGAGAGCACCGCCAGGATGCGCCGCGTCTTGCGTTCGTTGTGGATGGTCGAGAGCGCCAGCATCGCGCTGAACAGCACCGCATAGATCGCCTGCTGCTTCACCAGGAAAGCGACGTCCCCGGCCGCGATCCGGCTCTCCCGCGACAGGAATACCGTCATGGTCAGGACGTAGAAGGCCAGCACCAGCGCCAGCCAGCGCTGTTCGCGGATCAGGTTGCCGCCGATCAGCCACATGGCGCGCATCACTTCACCGCCTCGCCGCCCGTGAACTCGATGAAGATCTGCTCCAGCGACTGCCGCTCCGGATACACCGAGACCACCTCTCCTCCCAGGCTCCACACCTTTTCCAGCGCCGGCCTCTGCTGCGACTTGGGAATGACGAAGCGCACCAGGCCGTTCAGCGATTGGGCCCCGGCAAAGGCCGTGACCGGGATGCCGCGGGCGGTGACGTCCAGCTTGTCCCGCGACTCCAGCAGCTCCGCCGTCCGCCCCATCCTCGCCAGCCGCCCGCGATGCAGGATGGCTACCCGGTCGCAGATGGATTCGATCTCCGACAGCAGGTGCGAACTGAGGAACACGGTCTTGCCCGCCCGCTTGGCGCCCAGCAGAAGCTCGCGGACCGCCACGCGTGCCAGCGGATCCAGCGCCGACGTGGGCTCGTCCAGGATCAACAGCTCGGGGTCGTTCACCAGCGCCTGCGCCAGCCCCACCCGCTGCAGCATCCCGCGCGAGAACTTGCCTACGTTGCGGTCCCAAACCGCCTCCAGCTCCATGGTTTCCAGGACGGCGTGGGCGCGCTGCGCCAGTTCGGGATCGCGCAGCTTGTTCAGCGCGCCGTAGAAGCGGATCAGCTTCAGTGCCGGGCGATGGTACAGCGCGACGTTCTCCGCCAGAAACCCGACCCGGGCGCGGGTGGGCGCGTGTCCGAAAGGCTTCCCCAGCATGCGCCCGGAGCCCTTGCTGGGACGCATGAATCCCAGCGCCAGGTGGATGGCGGTGGTCTTCCCCGCGCCGTTCGGTCCCAGGAAACCGAGGATCTCACCCGGCTCGACCGCCAGCGAGAAATCCGCCAGCGCATCCACCGCCCGTCCTCTCTGAAACCAGGAGCGGTAGCGTTTGCTCACGCCCTCGAACTCAAGCACCGCCGCCATGCTGAAGATTTAACCACAGAGGACACAGAGGCCACCGGGAAACGCGGGTCTTCCTTTGTGCCCTTCGTGTTTACCCTTGTGTCCTTTGTGGTGAGCTTTTCAATTACCCAATTACCCGATTCCCCAATTACCCGATCAACAAGAAAAGCCCCCGCCTTAGCGGAGGCTTCTTCACATCAGATCCCTATTTGACTTTGACGAAGATGATCACCAGCGTATAGAGCGCCAGCGACTCGATTAGCGCCAGGCCAAGGATCAGCGCCAGCTGGATGCCCGGACGGGCCGCCGGGTTCCGCGCCAGCCCCTCGGCGGCGGCCGCAGTGGCCCGCGCCTGCGCCAGGCCGCACACCGCCGAGGCGATCGCCATGGCGAAGCCGGAAGTGATCGCCACCCAGTTGGGACCCGCCGCCGCGGCGTGCTCCCCCTGGGCGTACACGGGCATGGCGAAGCACAGCGCCGCCATGACCAGGAAGACATACATCATTGTTTTGCGCATCGGTGTTGCTCCTTCTATGAATCGCCGCCAGTGGGTGGTTGACGTCATCCTCGTGCAGACGCCCTCACGCTCGCAGCAGTAGTCAGCAGTCGGGAGTCAGGAGTCAGCGCCGACTCCCGACTCCTGACTCCTGACTCCCAAATCAGTGCTCCTCCGCCACCGCTCCCGACAAATACACCGTTGTCAGCAGCACAAA
>DATKKJ010000255.1 GCA_035543055.1 Terriglobales bacterium
CTTGTCCGCCGTCCGGGCTCGCCACCTCCTGGTCGATCCTATCCAACAATTCTCGATCGCTGAGCATGCCGTCACCATTGTGGTCGTACTGTTCGGGCTGAGACAAGGCGGCTACGACGCCTCTGATGAAGGGCCCATCCGAGGACGAAGCCCGGACGGGCTCAGGCGAGGCAGCAATCGTGTACTTCCGGCAAGCGTGCGTGAAATCGAATTGCCAGTGGGGGTACCGTCCTCGGGCGCTGCACGAGCAGCAGGAGGACGGTCATGGCAAGACGAGCGCGGCCAGTTTCGGCCGAGGTGAAGCAGCTTCGGGCTCGGATTGAGCGATGGCGGACGACGCGTGAGCGTCGGACGGCAATGCCGCTGGAGTTGTGGACGGAGGCAGCGAGGCTGGCGCAAAGCGATGGGGTCTACCCGGTCGCGCGCGCATTGCGGATCAGCTTCGAGGGGCTGAAGCGGCGGATCGTCGAAACTGGCGCGGGCGCGACGGTGCCGTCCGCCCAGCCGAGCGGGTTTGTGGAGTTGACGGGGGCGCAGTTGCTGGGTGGTCCGGTTCCGCGGGGCACGGTCGTCGAGCTGTCGGATGGGGCGGGGACCCGGCTGGCGATCCGTCTGACGGGTGGGGCGGAGATCGATGTGGCGAGCTTGGTGGCGGCATTCCGGCAGGGGGCATGATCCAGATCACGCCGCAGATGCGGGTGCTGGTGGCGGTGGAGTCGGTAGACTTCCGCCGGGGGATCGATGGCCTGGCGCGGGTGTGCCGGGAGACGTTGAATGCGGACCCATTCGGCGGCGCGGTCTTCGTGTTCCGGAGCCGTCGGGGGCATGCCATCAAGCTGTTGGTGTACGACGGGCAGGGATTTTGGCTGTGCCACAAGCGATTGTCGCAAGGACGTTTTCGCTGGTGGCCGTCGGGGACGGCAGGAGCGGGTACAGCCCTGCGCGCGCACGAGTTGCAGGTACTGCTGTGTGGTGGCGACCCAGGCTCGACCAAGGCGGCGCCGGTGTGGCGCGAGCTCGGCGCTGCTGGTTGAGAGGCGGTAGCAAAGAATTTGACGTGGGCCACGGATAGGCGTTCTTGTGGTCATCCTCGTCGTCACAGACCTTCCACCGACTCGGATGCCGCCCGCTTCCGCGACAGGCGGTGAGGTGGGTCGGGCATGAAGCGGCACCACCGGCAGCGGCCACCGACCGTGCGTCGGGATCTCAGGCTGGAGGAGTTGCAGGGCATCGTGGAGCGGGCGAAGACGGTGCTTTGTGAATCGGACCACGCGGCGCTGGCGCAGGCGGTGCAGACGCTGGCCTTTCTGACGCAGGAATTGCAGGCGAAGGGGGCGAGCTTGGAGCGGCTGCGGCGGATGCTGTTCGGAGCGCCGACGGAGAAGACCAGCCAGGTGCTGGACGCGCCCGCCACGGGCGCAGGCGGCGAGGCTGGGGCGGTGGCGGGAGGGGGGACACCTGGCGGCAGCGAGGGTGCAGAAAGCGCGCCGCCGCCCAAGCGACCAGGCCACGGCCGCAACGGCGCCGCAGCCTATACCGGGGCCACGAAGCTCGCGGTGCCGCACGCCTCACTGCACGGCGGGGATGCATGCCCCGAATGTCAGAAAGGCAAGGTGTACCCGCTGGCGACGCCGGCGGTGCTGGTGCGGGTGACGGGGATGGCGCCGCTGTCTGCCACGGTGTACGAGTGCGAGCAAATGCGCTGCAACCTGTGCGGGGAGGTGTTCAAGGCGGAGGCGCCCGAGGGCGTAGGCCACGAGAAGTACGACGAGAGCGCGTCCAGCATGATTGGTCTGCTCAAGTACGGGGCCGGGATGCCGTTTTTCCGCATCGAGAAGCTGCAGGCGGGCATGGGTATCCCGCTACCGGCGGCGACCCAGTGGGAGCTGGTCGAGGGAGCGGCCGTGCGGCTCGAGCCCGCGCACGAGGAGCTGATCGACCAGGCGGCGCAGGGAGAGCTTGTGCACAACGACGACACGACGGCGAGGATTCTGGAATTGATCGACGGGACGGAGGCGGAGCCGGTGCCGGGCGGCACCGAAGGCAAGGACGAGCGGACCGGGGTGTTCACCACGGGCATCGTGGCGCAGCGCCAGGGACACCCCATCGCCCTGTTTTTCACGGGGCGGAAGCACGCGGGCGAAAACCTCGCCGACGTGCTCGCGCATCGAGCATCCACACTGGCGGCGCCGATCCAGATGTGCGACGCACTCTCGCGCAATGTGCCCGGGGAGCTCAAAACGATCCTCTCCCACTGCATCGCCCACGCGAGGCGGCGGTTTGTCGAGGTCGTGAACGACTTTCCCGACGAGTGCCGCCACCTGCTGGAAACCCTGCGCGAGGTGTACAAGACCGACGCCCTCGCCCGACAGCAGGGGCTATCGCCGGAGGATCGGCTGCTTCTGCATCAGGCCCACAGTGGCCCCCTGATGGCCGACCTGGAGGTGTGGCTGCGCGAGCAGATCGAGCAGCGCAAGGTCGAACCCAACTCGGGCTTGGGCGACGCCATCGAGTACATGCAGAAGCACTGGTCAAAGCTGACCCTGTTTCTGCAGGTGCCGGGCGCGCCGCTCGACAACAACATCTGCGAGAGGGCCCTCAAGAAGGCGATCCTCCACCGGAAGAACGCGCTCTTCTACAAGACGCAAAACGGTGCCCGGGTCGGCGACATCTTCATGAGCCTCATCCACAGCGCCGAGCTGAACGGTGCGAACCCATTCGAGTACCTGGTGGCGCTGCAGAAGCACCACCAAGACGTCGCGGCCAACCCCGCCGAGTGGATGCCGTGGACCTACCGCGACACGCTGGCCCGCATGGTCAATCAACTGGCGTCACCCGGCTGACCGCGGCCAGACGGTCAGATCGCGGCTACGCATGCTTGCCGGAAGTACACGGTGGTTCTCCGATCGGTCCGCGGCGACGCGTACTAGAAATCCTTCCCGGACTTGGGACCTTCACCATTCTAGTCGTCGATCATCGTCCCCAAGACCGGATGTCCTTGGTAGGGATGCTCGTAGCCGTCGGGTACGAGACGCGGGAATCGGCGAGTGGAGAAGACGCCATCGTGGAAGCACGAGAAGTTCCCCCGGATGCGATTCTAGTGGGCGTGGGGGTACCCGACCT